>JBEKJA010000047.1:0-11482 GCA_050011475.1 Syntrophales bacterium | reverse complement strand
TGAAGACATCCCAACAGGTCGATGAAGATCGGGAGACATTGCGTCAGCAAATACTGGGTGACAAAATGAATTTAACCCTCATCCAGGAAGAGCTGATTGTTATGATAAGGGCTCAAGCTATCCATACGCGAACCAATATTGACAAGTATCTCAGCCGTTTCAGAAAGCCCCTGAATGATAAGCTCCTTGCAGACTTAAACAGTGAGCTCCCGACGTGGCAGGGGAATCTTTGGAGGCTCACCCGACGATATGAAGAGTGGTTGGAAGAGCATATGGTCTCGGAAATTGATCATATCTCCGCGACGGAGCACAAGCATTTTTTTGGGGCCTTCTGGAAGGCTCATGCTAGCCTGGACCGGTATGTTGAATCCATCCGTGCCTTTCTGGGTAGTAATGTCGAAAAGGTACTGGGGGTGACAATGATCCCTGCAGAATGGAAAATTGAGGTTGCCGAGCCAACCCGTCCAGATATCAGTATTGGCAGGATATTTGATTTTAATTTTGACGTTCTGTGGTTTCTTATTCCCATGTTTCTATTCCGAAGGCTTTTTGAAAGACATTTTATCAAACAGATCCCCAGGGTAGTCTATGTTAATTTTTCCCGATTGGCTGCCCAGTGGGAAGAAAGGATCAATCGGGCCATTGAAGATATGCGAAAACAGGCAGCAAATTATATTAAAAACGAAATTGCAACCATCGATGCCCTTTTGTCTCAGAGTCAGGATCAAACCGAGGAGATTCGACGATTGATTACGAAACTGCAGGAACAATCGGAACAATTAGCAGCGTGAACTATGAGATTGAGGTGAACATTGAAGAGTAAAATTAAAGAAATCCGTGCCATGGAAATTTTGGATTCTCGTGGCAATCCCACGGTCAAGACAACCGTCATCCTTGATAATGGCATGAGTGCAGCCGCCTCCTGCCCCTCAGGTGCCTCTACCGGTGAAAATGAAGCTGTTGAGCTGCGAGACGGGGGCAGAACGCGTTACGGAGGCAAAGGGGTGCTGAAGGCCGTTGCCAATGTTAATGAAATCATTGCCCCGGTGCTGATCGATATGGATCCTGCCCGCCAGGCCGAAATAGACCGCCTTATGATCTTATTGGACGGCACACCGAATAAACAAAAACTTGGTGCTAACGCCATTGTGAGTGTCTCCATGGCCGTAGCGAGAGCGGCGGCTCTGTCCTCTGACCTTCCTTTGTATGCTTACATGGGAGGGTTTGGTGCATTGCGCATTCCTGTACCAATGATGAATATTCTCAATGGAGGGAAACATGCAGACAATAGTGTCGATTTCCAGGAATTCATGATCATGCCAATCGGGGCCACCAGCTTCGCTGAAGCCCTGCGGTATGGTGCCCAGACATTTCATGCCCTGAAAGAAATTTTAAGCAAGAAGGGATATACCACCAGCATAGGTGACGAAGGGGGTTTTGCGCCAAACTTGAAGAGCAACGAAGAAGCGTGTGAGCTAATCCTCGCGGCTATTAAAGCTGCAGGTTTCAAGCCGGATAAGGAAATTGCCATTGCCCTAGATCCCGCTGCAAGTTCTTTCTACGTAGACGGAAGCTATCATCTAGTCAAATCGGGTCAGGGAGAGAAGACCAGTGATGAGATGATTGCCCTCTATCGGCAATGGATTGAACAATATCCCATTGTATCCATTGAAGACGGCCTTGCAGAAAATGACTGGGAGGGCTTTCTCAAACACACAGCCAGTCAAGGGGATAAGATCCAAATTGTAGGAGATGATATCTTTGTTACCAACACAAAGTATATAACCCGTGGTGTTCAAGAAAAGACAGCCAATGCTGTTCTAATCAAACTAAACCAAATCGGGACGATTACTGAGACGCTGGAGGCTATCAATCTCTGCCGAAAAGCTGGATGGGGTTATGTCATTTCGCACCGCTCCGGAGAAACAGAGGATACATTTCTTGCGGATTTCACTGTTGCCATGGGGGGTGGACAGATTAAGACTGGCTCGGTCTGTCGAAGTGAGCGTGTTGCAAAGTACAATCGTTTACTGGAGATTGAGGCGGAGCTTGGCAAGGCCGCAATCTTTGAAAACCCTCTCAAAGGGAAATCTTTATGACAGATCCGGCGATGGTGTCCGCTAGAACAGTCCTCTGAGACTGATGACACCTGCACCGGTGATGGGGTCCACCGTAATTGCTCTCTGGGCTGATGACTCCTGTAAGTATAGAGACGTGCCCGTATTTATCAGGGTGACGCTCTACTCAGTCATTACGCAAGGAGAGTAACATGATACTGGAAAATATCTGGCTTACCTCGGCAGTCTGGATGGGGCTTGCCCTACTGTCCTCCCTGATTTCCATCCGGGTTGCCATTTCTGTGGCGCTTATTGAAATATTTATTGGGTTTGTCGGCGGGAACCTTTTAGGTCTAACAACAAATGCCTGGGTTAATTATCTTGCTGGTGTTGGGGCCATTTTGCTCACTTTCCTTGCCGGCGCCGAGGTAGATCACGAGGTTATAAAAAAGAATTTTTGGTCAAGTATATGTATCGGAGCCGTTGGCTTCATCGTGCCATTTTTCGCTGTCTTGGCTTTCACGTATTATATTTCCGGATGGTCATGGCAGCAGGCCGAGATTGCCGGCCTTGCTCTTTCTACAACGTCAGTGGCCGTTGTCTATGCTGTGATGGTGGAAAGCGGTCTTAATAGAACCGAGATCGGTAAGATCATACTGGCAGCCTGCTTTATCAACGATTTCGGCACCGTCTTGGTCCTGGGTATACTCTTTGCGAACTATAATCTATGGCTGATCTTGTTTGCAGTGGTAACTGCAATTGCCATGTGGCTGCTTCCCCGTTTCTTACCTCTGTTCTTCCACAAGGTGGGTGACCGGGTTAGTGAGCCGAAAATAAAGTTTGTCTTTTTGATTTTATTTCTCTTGGGTGGATTGGGTGATATGGCCAAATGCGAGGCTGTTCTGCCTGCCTATCTTATCGGCATGGTGCTGGCGCCATTCTTTCTCGAGGAACGGGTACATGCCCAACGGATGCGGGCAGGCGCATTCGTATTTCTGACCCCATTCTATTTCCTGAAAGCGGGAGCCTTGGTAAAATTTGGCACTATTGCCGGAGCGTTCAGTCTTATAATGATTCTTCTCGGTGTTAAGGTGGTCGCAAAGTTTGCAGGTATCTTGCCGCTCACCCGAGTTTTCCGCTTTGCAAAAAAAGAAGGAATGTACACGACACTGATGATGTGCACAGGGCTTACCTTTGGCACCATAGCTGCATTGTTTGGCCTCACACACGAGATCATCAACCAGGACCAATACACCATCCTTGTTTCTGCCGTAATTGGAAGTGCTGTGGTACCCACAATAATCGCCCAGCGGTGGTTTCATCCCGAAATAATCACTATTGAGGAGGAGGAAAATGCATAAGAAAATACTTAATGGTCTAGATGGGTCTGATGGCGCGTTCAAAGCTCTCAAGGAAGCCATAATCCTGACAAAACAATTTGGAGCAGAGTTGCACACTATCTCTGTGGAAGAGATGCCCCAGTATGCAGGGACTATTGGAGAGGTTATTGAAGAGAAGGCGGCAGCGGACGGCCGTTTTGGGGAAATAGCCAGACAGGCACGGGAAATGGCAAAAGCAGAGAATGTTGGTCTTAAAGTCCATATCATCGTTGGCCATGAGGTAAAGAGCATAGTTGAGTTCATTAAAGAGCATGGCATTGATTTGCTTGTTATTGGGTTCATGGGACGCTCTGCTCTTTATGATCGTGTTATGGGGAGTACCTGTCAGAGCTTGGTGCGCCTGGCCCCATGTTCAGTGCTGGTTGTAAAGTAAATTATGCCAAACGAAAGATTTCAGCACCCATTGTATGCACCTATCCTCAATTCAGACCAGAAGTCTTTCGATATATTCATTAAACAAAGCGGTAGGAGATTACAGGGTTTCGTGAGGTACCTGAATTAGGACAAGATAATAGGGAAGGTGCGATGCTTTTCGTAGGTAGGCAAAAAGAAACACATCTCATCATAACCTTCCTGAACCGTGGCCGTAATGTCATTGTTTCGGGTCAATTCGGAATCGGGCGAACGAGTTTGATCAGACATATCGCAGAAAGTGCCAAAAACCAGCAGCAATTTGCTGTGGTGGATTTTTCACAGAATCCCAGAAATGTCACACAGGACTTATTAAAGGTGTTTCAATCAGAAGATACGTATAAAAAAAGCAGCAGATCTTTGGGCTATAAACAGTTACGACGACGACTTATTCATTTGGAATCACAACATAAGAAGCGACCTGTCCTGGTTCTTGACAACATTGCCAAACTATCACCTCAGAAACTGGCGTTGATTCGATACCTCAATTCGGAAAATAAATTCCTGTTCATCGCAATAGTTGAAAATTTTATACGGGACAGGGATCTATTCAAGCTTCGAGCTCAGTTAATACCGGCTGAACTTGTCAAACTTACCTATCTCAATATCCAATATACGAAAGAATTCTTCAATGCTTTATCAGAAGAAAATGATTTATGTTGGCCTAAAGAACATATCAATATGCTTGCTCAAATTACCAGGGGTTATCCCCTTGGCATGATCGAAATAGCAGAGAGATCCATAAAACGTCATTAGAACCATTGACAACTGTAGATATTGTCTTGTGACATAACGGCACAATAGATGAATTAATTATGATCTCAGAGCAAATATCAATATTCGATTTTCCAAAAGACCTGCAGACACGTGGATGTCCTGTATGCAATTACATATCACAGTCTGTATTTGATTTTTTTGCATCCTGGGTTTGCAACTTGGATATGAATGAAAAGACACAATTAGAAAATGCTGCTGAGATGGGTTTATGCCCCTGTCATACCTGGCAATTAGCCGCTATGGCATCTCCTCAGGGGATTTCAAGAGGGTACGCGCCACTTATGGATCATCTTTCCAATAAACTTATGGACTTGGCCAACAGTCAACAAAACCCGGAGCATCAAATCGGCGTCTTTGTTAACAATTATAAAAAATGCCGCGTTTGCATAATCATGAAAAATCAAGAGGTACTATATTTAAAACATTTCAAGGCTTTTCTGGATGAGACAGAAGGACGCCGTTTATACTCGTCATCCCATGGTTTGTGTCTGTGCCATTTATTTCATATTATTGAAATTATCTCGTTAAAAAACATCGTGCAATTTCTGTTGTTAGAAGCAGCGAAACACTTTAAAGAAACTGCTGAAGATATGAGACAGTATGCCTTGAAGCATGAGACGCTACAGAAATCCCTCTGTAGTCGTGATGAAAAAGACGCCTATCTCCGAGGATTGAGACATATAGCAGGATCGAGAGGCATTGCAGGGTCTTTATTAATAGATATTTGACAGCACAACCTTACTGGTCCCTTATAGGTCAGGGAGAGTACTTTTCAAGAGACAGAAACACAGCCAAGAAACTTCGATGACGACGTGAAAAAGATTTCAAATGGCAGTTGAAAATCAGCGAAATATGATTTTAAACGATAGAGCGGGACAAACTTTTATAAATAATAAGATAAAAGGCCGGGCTATTGATTATGTCCTGGCACGTATTTGCCAGGATGGCGGTTTCTGTTTTTATCGCCTCGAAGAGCCGAGCGGTGCAGATACTTATTATGCACTGTCAATTCTGCGTTTGCTCAATATGCCATTTTACGATGAGAAGACCGTCCGCTATCTTGCAAACATGCAACATGATAATGGCTTCTACAACAACATCTTTTCAGCCTTCTATGCGATCAAAAGTCTTCAAATTCTTGGTAAAAAGCAAAAATATGATCCTTGGCCCTATATAGTAAGATGCATACGGCAGCATCGAATCAATGTAAAACAGCTGCCGGTAGAAATTACTTCTATCTTCAAAAGCCTGTCTTACCTGATTGATCTTTACTATCACTTCCGATTAGAGCCCATTGAGGATATTGATCATCACATAACCCGTTTCATTCTTCGCTTCAGGAACATGGATCATGGTTTCGGCTACATACAATCCACACTTAGCGAAACCGCTTATGCTCTTACCATGCTCAAACAACTATCTTACTCCATAGAGACCCTCAAAACGAATAATTTTATCCGACAATGCGAGATGCCCTTATTTGGATTTACGGACATCCCCGGTTCATCGCTTTCCTACATCGAATACATGGATGCGGGCGCTTCCGCCTCACAACTCCTCTCCTATCGCCCACGTTACCTTAAAGAATGTGCCGATTTCATCATTAATTGCCAGAATAGAAACGGCGGCTTTGCCAGAGCCACGCACAGCGGTATTGCAACTATGGAGAATACCTTTTACGCCATCCATGCCTTGAAGTTGTTGGAAGCAATGCTTGATAAATAGTCTTTTGTGTTTTGAACTATGCCGAGTCATTATTATTGTCCTGCCTGTTGGGCAGAGATTGACCAATGGGACCGTAAGTGTCCGAAGTGTCGGTATGATTTATCAAGCTATACCAACCTGTCCTATGAAGAAAAACTTATTCACTCTCTAAAGCAGCCTATCAGAGAGAATAGAATGATTGCCATCCAGATATTGGGTGACCTCCGCAGTAAGACGGCGGTTCCGTTTTTAGCCTCCTTATTAGAAAAAGAAGATGATTATTACATAATCAGGGAGGTTGTCCTTTCTTCGAGAAAAATTGGAAATGAGGAAAGAATGAATATGATTCAAAAACTAAAAAACCATCCATCGGAATTGGTTAAGCGTCTCATAGAAGATAAACAGTGATTGACTGGTTGCATCTATGTACTTAATATATGAATTTAATTGTCTGTTCTGAATATCGTCTTATATAAATCTTCACCATAGCTGGTTTGCAATGGTTCGCCTTCAATTAATTTAAAAGTTCGTCCTCCGTCGGGTTGCCTTTCGGCCAGCAGAAAAATGGCGGTTCTCATTTTTTTGTCAAAAATACCATGCGCGAATTCATATAAATGTGTAACAAAGAAAACCTTGATACGTTTTTCCAATAATGCGCAAACTATCTGCCTCGCAATTTCCGAGCCTTCTCTTTCGTTTGTCGCGGCAAATGATTCATTAAACAGTACCATGGAATTTGACGTTATATTGTTTACGATTCCGCTCATCCTGCTAAGTTCTTCATCAAATTTCCCGCTTTTCATGGTAGCATCTTCTTCCCGTTTGTAGTGTGTGAAAAGCCCCTCACAGACATTGGAAGAGAAAGACTCAGCCGGCACAAACATGCCGCATTCCATCATCAATTGAGCCAATCCTATGCTTCGCAAAAAAGTCGATTTGCCGCCCTGATTAGCTCCTGTAATCATCACGAGATCTTTATTGTCGGCATTCACATTATTGCCCACAATTTTTTGCTTCATGGTTATGGTCAGACAGACATCGTATAAGCCTTTAAAAAAATGTCTGCGTTCCCCGGAAGCCACAGGCAAAGGAAAAGAAATCGCTCCCCCCATTTGGACAAGTTGCTCATGTAAATTCAAACAACTAATATAAAAGGCCAATTCGGTCAGTAACATGTTAAAAAAACTGAGAATATGATCAGTGGACTGGGCGAGTGCATTGGCCACAAGGTTGATCCCCCTGCTTTTTAGTAAAGACAGGGCTGTGGCGCCGTGTTCATCACGATCGCTGATATAAAAGGTATAACCGTGCTGATTTTTAGCAAAGATTCGCTTCATCCAACTTTGTTTTCTTCCGTGTGGTTTACGAAGGATGTAATTGGTACCTTTATTGCCTTCTCCCAATTCAGCGCTGATCAAAACTCCATCGCGGAATTTCAGTTCCCTCAGATGATTTTGGACGCTGACGAAAAATTCATCACCAAGTTCTTTGTTGAGCATCGCAAAGAACGCCGTAAAGCCTTCTGACTCAAATTTATTGGCGTGTTCATCGGAAATATTCTTTAGTTTCTTAAGTACGCCCACAAGCATCTGTAATACTTCTATTGAGTTATACAGTATCGAGCTGGGTAATTTGTTAAAAATGCCGAAATAATGCTTTTTCTTGCTTTGAATTGCTTCCAGGGCGATATCGTAAATATCCCTTACGATGGAGGAATTTTTCAGACAATCCTTAAGAATATTTTGGCGATATAGTATTGTAGCCAAATCATTATTTAACCCCGACAAAACTGCTTTCTTTGCCACTTCAGATAAAAATTTGTCACCGAGTGCCATAGCGTTGAACAGCGTGTTTAATTCCAGGTCTTGTGTTAGTGCTTGTTCATTCGATGGCAATTCCTGCTGTAAGTCAAAATCATGATCTTTATACATGAGAAAAGCCTTCATGATTTTATGCGCTCCTTTAAACAATCGTAAGTAAGTCGGTACTTTTCGGCAATTGATATCGCGTATGAAAGTCCGTCAGCATGCCTTCTAACGATTTTATATGTTCGCAATGCCGGATTTTCTGGAACTACCGTGCTGACCATGCTTACGGTTTTTTCACTTAAAGAAGCCCATTCATCTATGAACGTTACGCAAACGCATAACAAATCCAATTGCATTATTTTTTCCATTACCCTTTTGCCCAAAAAAACTGCATCCTTTAATGTTGTGGAAGTGAAAATTTCATTCATTATAATAATACTGTTTGATGTGGCTTGGTTTAGAATATAGTGAATTCTGACCATGTCATCCTGCAGTTTGCCACGGAGATTATTGATGTTTCCTTCCTTCTCAAAATGGGTAAAGAGCCTATCAAACAGAAAGAGTTGCGCTTCCCTGCCCGGAACAGGACAGCCAATACTGGCCAGATAATGCAACTGGCCGAAGGTACGTGCAAAGGTTGTTTTACCACCTTGGTTCGGACCGGATACTACAAATATGCGTTCCCTATCTTTCAGGTAAAAATCATTGCAGACAATGGATGAGTTTTCGGTAATGAGTTTATGGGCCAGAGCTAAATCGAATCCCTCATAATCGTAAACTTCTTTGCTTTGAGTGGAAATTTGCGGATAACAGAACTTCAATCCAGCTCGTTTGAGTATTGAGACATACTCCAGATAGGCGATGTAAAATTGTATTTCCCGGTCATAAACGGCTATTTTTTCATCAAGATAATTGCTGTTTTTCGCGTAATAATTGTCAAGATTTAAAAATATATCTGGATATAATTTGGCCACCAAATCAAGTATTTGAGCTTCAATATGATTCATATCCAGCCCGGTTGAAAAGTTAACCTTGTAATCTTTCACCATGCCCTGTTTGAATTTCTCGAATGTTTTCTCCACATTTGCACTGTAATCAATTTCAGATTCATATTTGCGAACCGTGACGCAGTCGTCATTTATAAGCAGGCAATATTTTATAGCGGACAAACCGGCTTTAATCTTTTTTGCTTCTTCCAAAAGCGACGTAAAATGGCCGGATTTGACATAGTTCGTCATATATTCGCGGAAAGCAATGAATCCACGCGATTTTAAATCTACAAGGGTTAAATCATGGACCAGGCAATTAACGGCGTCGCAATAAACTTCAACCGTTTCCAAAAACCATCCTTCCTTATGGTATTTGTAGTCAAGCTTGTCTACCAGGGTAAGATGCATGTGCATTGTGTGCATTTTTTGTGCAAATGATTTTATACCCTCAAACAGAGTCTTATTTTCAAGATCCTGAAATATTTCATGGCGATATTTGATAGTGTCGATATCGTTTAAGGAAGTGTAAAAAAAGGGATTTAAATTATATTCCTTCCGGCTGGCTGTTATGGCAGCTATGATCTGATCAAGATTTAAATCAACAAAAAAGACCGGGGCTTCGAGTGTCTCTTTTTTAATGCTGTCTTCAGTATTTTTAAATAGTATGCTGTGGAAGGTCATGGGACAAATGCCTCCTATGCGGGCCATGACGCGGACACTTAGCGTTAACTTCACCGCGAATGTCCACGTGGTAGGAGTTATCAGCCCGGCCCGGGCATTTGTCAGGGGAACTCCATCCCTATTGATACCGGTTTTGGTATTTGCCAATATTTTTTATAATGGTGGAAGTGTAAGCAGAACGAGCTTGTATGTCAATGAGATATTTGATTTAAAATGTAGGTGCGGTGATGTTGATTGCGAAATAAAAATATCATGGGATAACTCATCCTCTTTAGATAGCTACTCTGTTTTTTAACAATTCATCCAGCACGAAGACCTTACTAGTATCATTCAGACAGACACAACCTCTGTGTTCATTATACATGGTGCGTTATGGCTCAATATAGACATCCCAAGTATATCTGGGGTCTCGGTAAAGTTGATCATCATTGATTTCCAATTGAAATGATGTATACTTATCAAAATCACTTACTGCTCGGTTTCAGGAAGAAAGCGAGGATGCCTCCTAAATTGTAAGTCATTAAGATTATGGATAGAAATTATTCATATTTGTCTTTATTCAACACCAGCCAATCTATCGATAACAAATTTAACTGCATCATTGATAGGAAGATTACTTTGAAAATGACGAGTGGCCGTTTTGATACTTGCTGTCAGATTAATTCCGTCCTGCAGCATGTCAGTATATTCCCATCTCGCATCCCCCGGACAACGTACCTCCCAGTTCGCGGCACTGTTTGAGGATTTCTTCTGTAATGTTCCCCTTGGCGATGACAGGGTTAAAAACACTTTTTAGTTTATAGCCCAGCGCAATTCTTTCAATGGCGCGTAGTGCACCGGATCCGTCATTTCCTGCACTGATAAAGACGACATAAGGCTTACGGAAGACTTTCTCCTGTGCCCCTTCGTAAGTGCGATCAAAAAAATCTTTGATCATACCTGCCATGTAACCAAAATTTTCTGGCGTTCCGATAGCCAGACCGCTGCAGGATAAAAGATCATCAAGTGTCGCTTCACCGGCTTTCTTGAGAATAACTTCCGTGTGTTCGATGGTCTTCGCGCCGTCAGCAACTGCCTTTGCCATCTGTTCTGTGTGGCCTGTCTGTGAATGGTAAACAATGAGTATTTTCGTCATATGATGTTTCGGTATTGAATTGATAAGAACTTTCTTTTCCGGGAAGGAAGCATAGGGGAAACGCGGTTGTATGTCAAAGAAAAACGGGCCATAAAATGTGGGTGCAGGTGCAGTTGACAGTGGTCGGGATGTGTCGCGGCAATTGTCACTTTTGCTTTCATCTGGTATTCAATCGATTACTCCAAATCATTCTAACTCGGATAGCTTTACTCCCGAACTTTTCTCCGCCATTTCCGACACTCGGGATCGTAAAGTTCTTATTGTAGCCATTCTGTTGGCGATTGTCATAGTCAGGCAAATCGTGTTAGCATTTGTGCTGTATGCTAAAGATGGCAACCTACTTGTCAGAAACATCGGATGGGGGTATCCTATTGCTGTCAGCGATTTTCGGATGGCTGTCAATGTACACCTTCAAATAACAGGGCGGCGTGTCTAAAGGCAAGGCTCAACTTCGAAATGAGGGCATGATGGCACATATCAGAACCGGCCGACGCGCGTATTATAACCTCTTTTCAACTGT
>JBEKJA010000046.1:0-11513 GCA_050011475.1 Syntrophales bacterium | reverse complement strand
GAGTCCACTACCCCTGGTGTATTGGGTTGTGGTTCAACATTACCGGGAACATGCACTGTAAATGATGCCTATTGGAAAACATCTGATACTACACTTTGCAGTAATTTGACTAACTACATTGGTGCATCACATACCTCTAACATCACAGGGAGTCTATATAAATGTACTGCAACAAATATTTGGAGTACGGATGGTGATGGAATCACCTATACACCATATACTTACCCGCATCCATTGGTTGGTAATTCTTCCCAGTCTACTCCCGTTACCACAACTTCTCCCGTTACCACAACTTCTCCCGTTACCACAACTCCTTCCGTCACCACAACTCCTCCCGTCACCACCACCTCGGCAACTTTTGATGCTTCAAACAGGTACGTAAAAATAACCCTTAGATGTACTGATACCTGGGGACCTGGATGTATGATTACTTACTATACGACGGATGGTCGAACGCCAACTACCTCATCGACTCCTTACTTCACTGCATTCAATGTTAATCATCATACGACCGTTAAATTTTTCTCTATCGATAAGATAAGCGATGTGGAGGCAGTAAAGAGCTATTATGTCCGATGAAATGAACGAAAGGTATGATTGAGACGCATGAGGGGAAATTTCTAATCTCGAGTAAAACAGAAACTACTCGACCTTGGTTTTTTCCCCTTTTCTCAAAAAAAATAGTATCGGGACCAACAATAGAAGCGCAAAAATAAAAAATGGTATCCCACCTTCCCTGTGAAGAGAACTTTCTAGAATTCTCTGGTCTATATAATTAGCCAGTAATGATAAGGTAGTAATTCTGATCCCATTTTTAAATATGGCAATTGGAATGACGCAAATAGCCAATATAAATTTTTTCCACCCTGTCTCAAGAAACAAATGTCCCGCCAAAACAGCTGTTATAAAAAGCGCAAGGCATGACATTATTCCACTGCATTGTTTCGCCACCTCAACGCTTATAATCGGCAGGTGAAAAACAAACCCATCTCTTGTAAATGGAACACCTGATGCTAGAAGGAGAATATTAGTTACCTCTGTAGATCCAATTTGCAGAAAGTTTATCATGTGGTCCATAAGCGCATTGGGTATCGGAACAATCAAGATCAAAAAAAGAAGAGGGAAGAGGGCAGCCTTATAGGCTTTGTATCCATAATTTAGAATAAAAGCTCCGTTGATAAAGATTACAGATGATAAAATCATAAGCGAAGCGAAATCATTGGGATGAAGATGTGCTTTTATCATTGACCCTAAAAAGTATAATAGACTGCTGAACAGTAAAAGAGGTATCCCAATAATAAACAAATATTCTTGATTGCCGAATACCCATTTACGCTTGTGGTAAATGAGATAGATGCAGACCAACGGAATTAATACAATGTGTGAGTAATATTCGCTCTTGTTGGAAGAATAAATGGCTTTCATTGGGGAATATGCCATACAAATTGCTACCCCGAAAAAGAGCAAAAACAAAACATTTCTTTGATTAAAATATTTTTTGATTTTCATCAGAATAGTATTATAATAAATCATTTTTACTAATTGTCATCTCTTGACGGCGTATTATTAAGAAAACCAAAATTACATGATAAGCTTCATAACGAATTCATAGATCCTGAACAGGCTTACATATTGATTGGTGGGCTTAAGTGCAATGGGTATGTCTGTAAAAAATGTTGATTCCATTTCCATTTTCCCCCAAAAAAATAATCCTGTCTTGGTGGTCTAAATTGATAAGAAATCCCTCCATGATAAAATGTTAATTCTCCAAACAGGATTTTGCCTTGCAGGTTGTACAAATAGACTCTAATAAAATCAAAACCCGTCGCAAGGGTTTCAGCCAATTGAATCATTGAATCAAAATTCGGGGGACGTGAACAATTCCCATGATACTCGGGTATATTGAATCGCAACTCGATCGGCTCAAAGTTTCTGTTGACTGTCATAGCAGAGATATTTTCAAATCTATCGAAGTACATAATGAGACACTCTACACGTCCAGAAAAGCACCAAAATTTGTAATCGGTCAGAGATGTGCTACTCTCCCCGTCTATGAATGATTCAATTAAGATAGTAGGTTTTATATTTTTATAAGCCCATTCTATTCCAAGCCACTTGTCTTGGCAATAGTTCTCGCATAGCCATTTTTGCAACTGCATCTTTATTTTAGCCCAGTTGAGTAACGATTTGTCCTTTACAAATATATTATAGCCACGTCCATGATTCTTTTTTATGACAAACTTCGATTGTAATTCATGAAATGGTATTTCTTCCGGATTGTCTCCACTCCATAATAGTGGAATCAAATACTCGCTTCCAACTTTCGCTGCCACGTAATCTCGGACTAGCAATTTGTCACTTAATAAAGTCAGTTGTGGGTTCCGATCATGAAGCATGCGGCTCCAACTTTTTTCTGAAAAATTTTGTGGTTCTAAAAAGTTGGGCCAAAAACCATGCTTTCTCCTGAATTGTAAGCTGCACAAACATCTAAAGAATGCGTCTGCTGGTTTGTCCCCGACAATATATTTTGCATATATTCGGCATATTGGCGCATACAATATTCTAAGTGGCCGATTGGATATTCTTCTTAATAGTAGGCCCGTAGTATCACTCTGAAATGTCAAAATTTATATATTCGCTTGCCATATTTATATAGTTGGTTATGGACAACAACATAACAATCTCAAGCCTATCCTTCCATCAGGGCATCTCGAATATTTACCCAATTGCTATGACCTTCTTTCTTCACCACATTATAACCCACCAGAAAAATCAAATATAAGTTCATGATTGCACCCAAAAGGGAGAATAGTGTGATGGTCTGCAATGCAGTAAGAAACAACCCACCCAACAGCAACACAGAAAGTCTTCCAGCCAGTAAAACCAGATCGTATAAGAAAACAGTACGTTGGATCCTGATAAGACGTGCAAACAGGACCGCGGGCAGGTTACAAAAGGCAAATAACATCCACAACACAAGACTTTGTGTAAACTGGCCCGCTGTGTGCCATTGGGAGCCGAATATCCAGGTGAAGAATTGCGGTGCCCATAATAGTAAAAATAAAGATGGGAAAAACGCCAGAGTAAAAATCCCAACTGTACTTTTAAAATAAAGTGATGTCAGGTTGCCACCCTGATGTTCAGTTTCACAAGCCTTCTGAAAGAGTACCTGTCGCAACGCACGCAAGATCAAACCCATTGGTGCCGACAGAATGCGCATGCCAAATGTATAAGCGCCAGCGATTGCAATTCCAAAAAAGTGGGTCAGCAGCAAAACAGGTAATCCTAATGATAAGGCATTGATCACATTTTGAGAAGAAGCATACATGGGGAAATCCCTGTATTCCTTGGCCAGTCGCTTCATTCGATCCCAGTTGATATCGTTTCCAGAGGTCTTGAGGTCCAACATGAACACCCGTAATAAGTTCAGACTAGCCACGATATCGGCCAGTATATTGCTAACAATTAGGCCCGTCCCCCCCCCCTTGAAATAGCCAAATCCAAGTTGTGCACTATTTGATGATAAGCTACGATAGACTTGCGATGTTGAAGTCTGCTTGAAAGTTTTAATCCGTACACACCAAGCCTGTAATGTTACATTAAATCCACTGACCAAAGTGGCAAATACCAGTAGTGCCAATATCCATATGCTGGGAGATTTCATCATGGTCAGTAAAAAGGTGGGGATAAGGAGACATGTGACCAAACATATAATTGTTATAATGATTGTCACCAGACACGAAACAAAAAAAAGATTGATTGCATCCCCCTTTTCTTTCGGCAGCATGATTGCCTGACTATATTCCAGTGTAACTCCTGCTGCAATGACTCCAGAGACGGCATTAAATGAGCCAAAGATACCAAAATCTGAGGGTGAAAACAGACGGCTAATAAGTGGAAGCAAGGCATAACCAATGGCTTGTGCAATTACCGTACCCGACATCACAATAAAGATGTTCTTAATAAAGGAAGAATTCCTTAATCTGAAAATGACATGAGTTAACTGATGTTTCAAGAATCCTCGCATATTAAGATTGTTTTGATGTTGAATACATGATCTTTCACGCTAAAAGTTACGTTTATTGACCAATTCTATCCCCAGCATGGCGAGTAACCAACTCAGATGGTAACCACCCCTTACAAGACAGTTCATCCACATATGTCTACCTAGACAGGCACACAAAGGAAAAGCCAGTATGTAAGCAAACAATGCGCTGGACTGCTTTATGGGCCCCCTAATCCGTGAGAACCCATGCGTCTCGTTCATGCTGTATCTATATGCGTTAAAGCCATTAACCATTGCACGCTTTATGTAGTAGCTTTTTGTCCAGCGCTCTGGCGGCACTATTTCATAAACAGGGGCCTCTTCGACAGCAATAAATCGGCAACCTGCCCGTATCGCCTGCCTGAAAAAAGCTTGGTCTGAGCCTCCGGTCTTAAATCTTATGTCGAAACAAAGATTATGTTTGTCAAAGACGTCCTTCCTGATGAGGACATTTCCAGTGCGGGTTTGATCCCAGCGAAGCAGAGTACCCGTGCGGTACGCCGGCCGCGTGCAGAATCCACTCTTTAACAGCCAGGCAGGAGGTTCTTGTTCAAAGAAAGGATGAACAGGACCCAATGCCCCATCGGCATCAAATACCCGGATAGCACGATATAGAGTAACCAACCATTGTTGTGGCGGAAATTCGTCATCATCAATAATGCCAATGTAATTGCCGCGGGCAAGCCGGAGGGCGTGGTTTCTAGCAGCTGGAATAGTCTGTTCAGGTTCTATATTGTAGCTGATGTCCAAGTCTAGTTTTGACTGCAACCGCATCACAGTTTCTTGTGCGAGTCCCGATGCTTCATTGTCCACCACGACTACTGAAAAGTCAAAATGACCATCAGTCTCCTGTAATGCCAACTTGCTCAATAACCGTTCCAGCATTTTGTTGCGTCGGCATGTAAGGACACAAATTGAAATATGGTCTTTCATAGTGTACGTATATTCTTATTTAGGTGGTAACTGAATATATCTGGAAGACTTTTTTTAAATTAGAGAATGCTGATGGAGTCAGTCCAATGGATAGCATGATGATTCGGTCAATTGTAATCGGTAAGTCCTCATGCATGCATACATACAACTATAATCTTACGAAAGCTTGTAGTTCAGCAGAATGCGTGGTTACATGCCGAATAATTACAGTTCTTCTTTGAATCGATATCTCAAGTAATATGCTTCATATTTCAATTCTTTCAAAATACTGTAAATTACTGTATTTTTTAAAGAATAGGCAATCTTGTCCCGCCAGGAGTGTGGGGGGTTAATCGGCCACTCGAGCAATTCCGGCCACATCCTGCGGATCATTTCTTCGAATAAAACAGGGGCATTATATTGGGTATACTTATGATCAACCCCCAAGAATATCTCGTAAAGCTCATGACTGTCATAGGGGTTTATTTCTTCAATCGCAATATCAGATTCCGAATTACCGGTAGCTCCCCAATTCCCCAGCGTATGTTCCCAGTACATGAGTGTCATCACATTAATGTTAAATGTTCTACCTACTGGCTGCAATTCAGAAAGTATGCGTTCGCCCTGCCTGATCACATAACGGCCTTCTTTGTATCCCAGTTTGTAGATCAGGCGGTAACCGTTCAAATTCCTTGGCTCCTTCCCATACCGGGTACGGCCTATTTCACCAATGCCCAGAATATTGACTCTCTCACTACATTTTTTGAAATACACGTTGTAGATGGTAGACATAAGTCGTTCATTTGCAAAAAATGTATTGTTTAAGAATATTTTGCAGAATTCATCGTCAAAAAAATCCGGCACTTCATGTATATGAAAAGGGACTCCAATATGTGCGAATATTTTTTTGGGTACATTAATGTCAGGATGCCTATGACCTAAGCCGTGGTCATTAATGAAGTAGTATATCTTGTCCTGCATACCCTTAGATGCCGCCAGAAGAGTTCTGCTGTCAGTTCCAGCAGTCACAGCCATCATGACCGGGTAACGATGCATTATTGCTTTTATACATCCCTGCAGGAATGCACAACTCCTTGATACTGCATCGTCCAAATGCAAGCGTTTAATAGGTTCATTTGGCCAGTAGCGGAAAACTTCACGTTTGTTGATATCAAGATAATGATTAGGCAGCAAATGTTTGATGCCGTCATAATATGTTTCATCACCAATCCATTTGCAATACGGGCTCCATCTAGAATTCCTTGAATGCGTGGCGTAATATTCCAATAAGTCAGGATTGTTTGACGGTTTTATTTCGGGGTCGGCGTATTTTACCACAAGGTTTGGCTGGGATCCACACACTATCCTATTGTTTCTTATACAATAATATATTTCCCTCAGAGCAAGCGCATCGTGCAAGATGAAAGCATCTTTGTCATTTTTAAATAACAAAGTAAAACGTCCAGCGAATTGCTTAATTCGCGCAATAACTTCTTCAAAATTATTGGTTCCAACCATAATACTCTGCACAATATCAGAGTTTCTCTTTTTGGGATCAGTCACGTCAAATAGATCACCAATCAGAACAATGCTCTTTACCGAATCGTCGACTCGCGTGACTTCAAGATCAGGGTGCGCATAAAGGTAGTATCGAGCTATCTGAAGGCACTGCCAATCATCGAGTGATTCGACAGGGGAAGTACTCAAAAGGAATTGGCGACGATAATGAAGCTTTTGGTACATATGTTATTAAAAAAAACTCATTTGTGTTAAGCTCGAATCATATGGATATAAAGGAGGCCTGGGATAAAATTGCAATAGCTTGGGAAATGTCGTGCATTGCATATTCGACTCAAAACTTTGTCATTGTAAATGATATTATTTTCTTCAGATACCGTATGGCTTCGTAATTACCATAAACCCTTGCTCTGAACACCCTCTCAGACATTAAGGAAGCAGTGAGCTCACGATGTAATAAGTATGGGTTTGTCCTTGCGCTATTGAAGCCCGAGACAGTGGTTACAGCACCCCTATATCCCAATTCCCTGATAACCGCGCTAATGTCTATTCCCGGATTCTGATATATACCAAACGGATATGAAAAATAATCAATCCTTGAACCAGTCATTCTCTCCAATCTCAATTTATCTTCAGCTATTTCGTATCTCAATCGATCAAGGTCCCTAAGCTCTCCAAGATCGCAATGGTTTAAGGTGTGTCCACCGATGGTAAAACCGTCATCAGCCAATTTTCTCACATCTGCGTAACTTAAGCTGCCAGAAATCCTCCGAGGAGGCAGTTTTGCAAAGAGTTTTGTTCGTATAAACTCGGTTTCTTCATACTCCGACAAGCCGACAAAACCGGAAGAAACGAAAAATATTGCAGGCAGTCCCAATTTTTTTAACAATGGTAAAACATCGGTTATCCAGCTCTTATATCCATCGTCGAAAGTAATGACTACACTGATTTTGTTTGTGGATGATTCTCCCGAAAAAAAGTTATCAAGACTCACTACATTCGTATTTTGTTTCAGAAAATGCAGATTTGCTCTGAAGCTGTCTAGTGTTTCAGGCAGAATATCGTGGAAAGTCACAAACGTAGCAATCCGCTTATGCTGAAGGCGAAGAGCAAGGCTATTGATTCTGTAATAGCCAAGGTAATGAAACAATAAAACACCTAGATCTTGGCTTCTGATTTGCATATGACTACGGTTCCTACGGATGAGATTATAGGTATGTTTATCTTTCGGACATTTTCTTAAGATAGGTCATGCTGCGGGAGCCGGTAGTTGATAGGAAGACAGACTCCCAGAAAAACTAAGGTAGCTGTCATTTGGCTTGACAGGGAGTTAAACGAAGATTCGGATATGTTGTAAACCACTGCCATCACCAGGAAGCAAATCCAAAGCGCTCCCCAGTAAAAGTCATCGGGCAGTAATCTTCTGGCTTGACGGCATGAGGAAAGCAGGAATATCGAGAAAAGCAGAAGGCCTGTAAAACCAAGTTCCAGAAGTACATCCAGATAGCCATTGTGGGCATTACTCATCATGTATTTTTCACGGGTAAATGAGTTCCAGAATTCACCAAACCCTAATCCAAAAATAGGTTGTTGCATAGCAACGGGAACCAGTTGGGCCCATGTAACAGTTCGTCCTGTTAGAGTATCATCCCGCCCAACGGTGGAAGTAACGCCTTCCAAAGTTGATCCACCAACAAAAAATGTGACTATGCCAAAGACGATACAGATAGTCATTGTTATAGTCAATGTTGTCACCCCCATATACATTTTGTTTTTTTTCATCCACAAAAGACAGATAAATGTTACTAATCCCACAGTCAATGAGACAATTGCAGTTACAGAGTACGAATCCGATGGACCTTTTAGTAGTATGAGGGTGATGAAAAGGATAAACAAGTCGGCACGAGTTTGTGACTTGCTGATAGAAGCATCTCGTTCCTTCCATCTCTTGACAAGCGACCATACCAGAAAGAATACAACAACTAGACATAAATGGCCAAGACTATTCTTATGCGTGGTTACTCCAATCCACATTTGTCCGCCAATCCAACTATAAGCGACACCATAATGTGGAAAATATTTGATGAGTAAGACAGAGAAGGGTATGAGTATATATGACATTCTTCTGAAAATACTTTCCAATGCCTGTCGCGGTGATCGTTCGGTAAGTACTATAAAGGCCATGACGACAGCTGGCATTTCTCTAACCCAGCGTTTGAAAGATATGAATAAATGGTCGGACCAGAAGATGCTGACAAGCATATAAATAATCAGCAACATTAAAGGAAGATTATCTTTTATGGTATTTGTCCGGCGGTTCTTGCGCCAGGCCAGTATGACCAATCCTAAACACAGAAGTCCACCCTGCAAAAGTTCATCCAATGGACTCCCGGTATCAATGTTCCCCGCTGAATTAAACCAATCGCCTAAAGACTTACTAGCGATTGACAGCATCCAAATGGTTGGTATCCATAAAATAAGGGATACGTTCGGTGACTGTTTGCGCTCAAGGCGAAGGAGCCACAAGACAAAGGCTGTGCATAGTATAAGGGCTATTATAGGAGGCATTACTTTATTTCAGGTATGTTCCTCTTAAAAATCTGCCCATTATTGATCTGCTCAAATATATCGTCCATGATCTTCGAGGTTAAAAGGATTTCCTTATATGAAAGTGGCAAGGGTGTGTTGTTGGTGATGGATTTGTAGAAGGATTGTATCAAATATTTTAGGGCTGCATCATTCGGTAAGTGAAAATCTTTCATTATAAATTTTTTAAAGTTTGTGCCAAAATTATCAATGTATTGCTTTGCATATCCAAAGGGAGGAATGAAGTATCGCAGATAACTTTTGTATTCTCTATTGTCTATCTTAATGAGAATTTGATGATCGTCATCAACAATCAGCGAATTTTTATGCCCATATAATCGGAATTGATGGGGGGCAGGATTGATCTGAGAGGAAAATGTGAAATAAGCGGTTGTATAGTCTTCATCCAGGATAATCACCCTTAATTCGTCAATGATGTCATTTTCTCCAATGCTTTTAAGGAAGGGACTGGTAAAACCGGAAGCTATAACTGTCGGGTCACTCCCGGACAAAAACTCGGCTATTTTGCTGATACCGTGACTGATAATGTTTTGCAACAATGAACCGGGAAGCTTTCTTACCCAATGGTCATTATCGCCTAAAAGCGATTTTGCATAGCTTTCATCACCAAAATCATAGCAGTAATGGCTTTCCATGTGTATGGGCTTTCCGCCCAGATAGCCTTTATCTACTAAATCCCTCATACGCATCATTGCATGTGTGAACTGGGCATTGTGTCCTGCTGTTATATTAAGTCCTTTCAGGTTAGCAAGCCCTATTAAAGCCTCAGCCTCAGAGGTGTTTAAAGTAAATGGTTTTTCCACATAAACATTACATCCGGAATTCAAGCACATCGCGGCTAATGGGTAATGAGTTTGTGGAGGTGTTGTTATATGGATTACGTCAAAATCAGTGGTATTGAGCATTTCTTGTGAATTCGCAAAATGATTCCGGACGTTAAACCGTTCGGCCATCTGACGAGCCATTAATGGCTCACTATCGCACACCCCAACTATAGCAGCGTCAGGGATTCTCTGGATTTGGCTTGCATGCTGATCAGCCATTTTCCCGCAACCGATGATGCCGACCTTGATCATTTCTTTTTGCCTTCCACTTCACGCATGTAAGCAAAAAATATTTGCAGACTTTGACTCATTGTCACGCTCGGGTTCCACCCTAATAACTCTTTTGCCTTTCTGTTTGAATATCTGTTGCCTTTCCAATAAACAGCGCACGAGCTGCGATTGAAGACAGGGGGCAGTTGCGCCTCAGACCATTTTGAATACTTCTCCCAAAGGTAACAGAAAAAATACCATATAAAATATGGCACAGGTATCGAGAAAAAGCGGCGAACATTACGTTTATATAAGCGAAGAAATTCCCGGCTTTTCGGCAGGTCATCATCAAGAATGTTTATGACCTGTCTTTCTATACCTTTTCGCAATCCGGCCAGGACAATGGCTTCGGCACAATTGTCGTTATAGGTTAAGGGGATCCTATTGCCCAAGCCCAAATGCAGAAATACTCCAAATGTTGAGGTTCCTATTCTGTCTGTAATTTTAGCTTTTCCTGGACCGAAAACGACTCCTGGCCGAACGATTACATACGGTAAATTATGTTCACGGCCATACTGAATGACGATTTCATCCTGCTTTGCTTTTCCATAGGTATAAGGTTCATGTCGCTCAATCCATTTTGTATCTACTGCACTGGATTCATCCAGTAAGCCACCCCGCGGGATATTTTCGTTGGAATAAACAGCGATGGAGCTGATATTGACAAAGCGTTTTAAAGTATGTTCATTGATTGTGGCATCGAGGAGATTCCTGGTGGTTACTACAGAATTCAGGAAACACCCGGGAAATGATTTTTCAGTACCGGCAGCCAGGTGATAAATGACGGAAACCTCTTTAACTGCGCGCAGGCAGTACTCACGGGAAAGCAGGTTTCCCTGAAGAAACTCGATTTGGCCCTTGGAGGTAGCGGCAAGCTGATGCAAATTTGAGAGATTCCTGTTCGACCTGACGAGGCAGCGCAGTTTCGTAAATCCATAATCGAGCAATATTTCGACAACTTTTGAACCGATAAACCCATTTGCACCGGTTATCAGAACTGTTTCATCTGGCATTGCACAATTCATTATAATACGACCTTTCTTATTGTGTTTGCCAGACTATTCACTATTGCAGAAAGAACGAATGTTATGATGAGCAATATAATTATGTTAATTGGGAAAATCATGCCCATTTTTTGGATAGGATAGATAATGGTTTCATGGATAATATAGATCTCGAGTGAATTGTTGGCCAGAAATTCAAGTGCAGGTGAGCAAATTGGAGAACTCATTAGTTTCGATATAACAAGCGGACTCCTGCTGATTTTCAAAAAATAAAAGACCATAGGATACAAAGCTGCTTGCTGCAAAAACTGATACTCAAAATACAGCCCTTTA
>JBEKJA010000045.1:0-14199 GCA_050011475.1 Syntrophales bacterium | reverse complement strand
TGCCGGTAATTTTTACATTCCTTTTCGTAAATTTCCCATCCGGTCTGGTCATATACTGGCTGTTCAACAATATCATCAGTATTGGACAACAATACTACATCAACAAGCGACCCGCATAGTATTGCAGTGAGGTATTAAAATATGAATAGCGTTGAGATAGAGGGAAGAACCATAGACGAGGCCATTGAAAATGCCTGTAATAAATTTCAGGTTCCGCGGGAAAAGCTCAATATCGAGATCCTCTCTGAAGGTATCTCGGGATTTCTTGGTATAGGGTCTAAAAAAGCAAGGATAAAAGCCAGTCTGCTGAATCTCGACATAACCCTTGATGAACCCATTTGTACCGTATCAAACCCCATTACTTCACGTTTATCCATTGAACCACCCCGGGAAACGGATTCGAAACCTGCCGCATCACAGTCCGGACTGAACGGCGCAGCCGAGAAAGCTCGTGTATTTCTTGAAGGTCTGCTCACCCGAATGGATCTTGCCAGCCCTGTCAAAGCAGTGGAAACGGATGATCAGATTATACTTAATATCCAGTGGGACGGTGGTGGTCTTGTCATCGGTAAGCGAGGCCAGAATCTCGATGCTCTTCAGTACCTCGTAAATAAGGCCATCAACCATTCGTCCCATGATCGTAAGATGATTGTCATAGATACGGAATCTTATCGGAAGCGAAGAGAGGAATCCCTTGTCGCCCTTGCAAACAAGGTCGGTCAGAAAGTCAAAAAGACAAGCAAGGCCGTGACAATCAGCCATCTGAATGCACATGATCGCCGGATTGTTCATATGGCACTCCAGAATGATGAAAGCATAGCCACAAAAAGTCGTGGTGAGGGAGAATTTCGAAAGATCATCATCCTGCCAGCGAAAAAATAGCAGGTAAAAGATGTATTCAGAGTCATACCAGAGATTTCTTCCATGAACAATCCGGATACTATTGCCGCTATAGCAACACCTCCCGGGACTGGTGGAATTGGTGTTATCAGGATCAGCGGCCCTCAAGCGGAGGGAATTGCGCTGCGTCTCTTCAAGCCCCACAAGCCCTTGAATGACTTCTTGAGTCATCAACTATACCACGGTGATATTATCTCAGTACAATCAGGAGAGGCTCTTGACGAGGTTTTATTATGCCTGATGAGAGCTCCTCATAGTTATACAGGTGAACATGTGGCGGAGATATACTGCCACGGTGGTTTTCTTCTACTTGAGCGAGTACTCCATGAAGTGCTTCGGACCGGCGCGCGCATTGCTGAACCTGGAGAATTCACCAAACGCGCCTTCCTGAACAACCGGATTGATTTGACACAGGCCGAGGCAATTTGTGACATGATTCTTGCGAAAACTGAAAAGGCGTTGAACCTGGCCCTTTGCCAGCTCAAAGGCAATCTGCTTCACAGGGTTGAAAACTGGCAAAACATACTTATTGACCAGCTTGCCCTGCTTGAAGCATCCATCGAGTTTTCCGAAGATACCGCTCACGTCGGGCCTGCAGAACTGTCAGTTCATGCAATCCGCACTGTTCATGAGGAAATACTTGCTGCCAGTGCTTCATACCACGAGGGGCGCATTTATCGCCAGGGAGCCAGTGTCGTCATTGCCGGCAAACCGAATGTCGGCAAATCAAGCCTTTTGAACCGGATGCTCGGAGAACAGCGGGTCATCGTCACACCGATTCCGGGAACAACCCGTGACTTGATTGATGAATTCGTCAACATACGGGGAATCCCCGTTCGCCTGACGGATACGGCCGGTATTCGACCCACAGGGGATGTCATTGAAAAAGAAGGAATCCGCCGTGTCTGGGAAAGAATCGTTGATGCCGATGCGGTTGTCGTTCTGCTTGACGGCTCCGACTCGATTACAGGTGAAGACCTTGAGATCATGGAAAAGATTGATCCCAACCGCATCATAATAGCAGTCAACAAGAGCGATCTTCCCTGTACTTTCAGTGATGAAGAGTTGAGAGCGCGGATTCACGACGTCACGCCGCTGAAAATATCCGCGAAATATGGCCAGGGCATCTCAGATCTCAATGAAGCGATCCGGGAAAGAATTCTTCACAAGAATATTGGCTCCGGTAGTGAAACTATGATTACGAACGTCCGGCATCGTCTGGCTCTGGACAGGTGCGCAACTGCAATTCAATCAGCCCTGGACAGGGTGGAAAGAAAAATCTCACCGGAGCTTGTAGTATTTGAGCTGCAGGAAGCCGTAAAAAGCCTCGGAGAGATATCCGGAAACACGGTAACAGATGAGGAAACGCTGGACCGGATATTCAGCAACTTCTGCATAGGAAAATGATAAAATGATTGAAGATAAAATAAAGATGGAACTGAACATGTGCCTGGAATTGTGGGGCAAGCAGGGGTTTTGCACGTTTGGTAAAGAAACGAGATGCAAACAACGCGGTGCACCGTATGTTCTGTATAAAATGCTGACAGGAAATGTTTTCCATGGCGATATGAACGCATGACATTGGAAGATTGGAAATCGGTGATAGAAAAAGCTTGACGCCAATGCATATTGTCGTGGAGAATCCTAATTGCCATGGCAGATTATATTCATCAGGAACCGGGGGCAGAAGTTCGCTTCATCTCCGGCTACTATAACATCGTTGAGGAAAGGAGGCTCCCCTTCGAAGGGCGCGAACTGCTGTGTGTTGTCGGCATAGCGGTTGTAGGCAGCGCCTGTTGCGGAACAGCGGGATGCCGCTTCCTGAACATTCCCGGCTTCATCCTCTCCTGGCAGAATAAAATGGGGGCCGGTCATTGTATAGCAAGTGAAGTGGAGCCGGTTGCCGACCCTGAAGTACAGAAGAAAATCAAAGCGATGCTTAATGGAATGTTTCCTTACTCACAGGTCGTTTTTCAAACCTGATAGCCTCTGGAAGATACTTCTATAATGCAGTCTTATTTAAATGCTTCCTCCTACAAGTCCTCCAATGTCTTTGAGCAGGAAGATTCAGGATTATAGATTGAAATAAGAAGGGATTCGTTATACTTAATTTCATTTATCTTGAGCGATAAATTTATAAAAAAGGGATCATGCCTCATAAAAGCATGATCCCTTAATTCATTTGTTAATTCTGAATGACGTATTCAGCCGTAGCTTCCACACTGCGATTTTTCTGTCGTCCTTCCTCATCTTGTACTTCCAAATGTCTACTGTGCCTGCGCTGTTTGCGGCGCAATTTTGATTTCAACCCTTCTGTTTCTTTGACGTCCGGCTGCTGTATCGTTAGTTGCCACAGGCATACTCTTCCCGAACCCGATGACTTCTATACGGCTGGCTGCCACCCCACGCTGAACCAGTAAATCTCTTACCGCATTGGCGCGTCTTTTTGAAAGATCCATGTTTAATGCATCGGAACCTTTACTATCAGTATGCCCTTCTACTCTGATTAAGGTGCTTGGATATTGATTCAGAATACCCGCAACCCGATCTATTTCAGAGTTCAGCTCCGATTTTACAACTGCAGAGTTTGTATCGAAAGTAACATCACCTTTAAAAGTCACGGCGAGGAGATTACCTTCTCTCGAAACAGAGGCTGCTTCCGATGCCGCCATAGCGTTGCGCATATCCCTTTCCTGATTGTCCATCATTTTTCCCACTCCGGCACCTCCACCCCCACCCACAGCAGCACCTATGGCCGCTCCAATAAGTGTGCTTTTCGTATCATGGCCAACCATTTGCCCGAGCAATGCGCCTACTGCTGCTCCGCCTACTCCTCCATAAAGGGCACCTTTCTCTGTTTTTGTTTCAGGTGCTGCACACCCAATCAAAAATAAAACACAAATGAGAGCCGAAATTATTTTTTTATTCATTTTTTTACTCCTTTCAGTTATTTTGTATTATTTATAGATAACATAACCATTTCATCCGCACACAGGCTAAAATCAAAACCTAAAACCAATTTCACCACAAATAACATAACCTCCTAAATTAATTGTTTCACCGACTGTATGGTTTGAAACCACGTATAACCGGTCAGTATCCTGATTATTCGAAAATAATTTTCCAAACAGGCCTACGTATAAGTTGTCATTAATAAATGCCCTCACTCCTGCTTTTCCTACCAGCCCATAACCAACACCATCCTCGTCAGTAACAGTATAATCAACTCCAACAATATACGCCTTCTCTCTTAAATGGTTATAATAAGATCCTGCCCCGATGGCCAAATAGGGTTGTACCATGGATTCGTTTGGCTGAATATACAATAACACTTCAAAGCTGCTGGTATCGATTTTATCCTCAATATCAGATTCATTATGATGAGAATTATTAAAATTGACATCGACACCAATACCGAAATATCTTGCGAATGCCACAATCCCGCTTAATGTGACATTGCCGCCTGTGTCAAAATTATCAATGTCACCTTGTGGAGTAAAAGCCCCTGCACCCACAGAAAAAAGAAATCTAGGCATTTGGCCATATTGCTCATGTCGCGGTTGGCTATATTGTTCATATTGTGGTTGGTCATATCGCGCATATAAGTTCGTTGGCAATAAACAGCACAGGACTACCGTTAGCAAGAATATTTTTTTCATTGTTTGTTTCCTTCCATATTTATGCAATCCAACTAATGATTATAGTGACACCGATATTAATTTCGCATTTTGTTTGTCCTACTTTTTTTCCCCTTGGTCAACACTTTTGTAGCTTCAAGGTTTTCCTGAGTCTTTTCTGAAGCTTTTCGGTGTTTCTTTAAGTTCATGTATGCCTGATACCTATCATCACAGAAAGAGTTTTTCAATTTTTGTTTATTATTTGGAATGTTGTATAGACAATTGCTAATGAAAAAACAGCATTTCAGGAGGAAGTAACAAATCTTGCTGTTTACTTGGAATCTATCACACCTTGTAAAACTTTTGAAATTTAACCTCTCAAATGTTATATATTAAATAGATATTCAATGAGCGGAACTTGAATATCGACCAAGTTATTTTAAAACTGCTCTCTCCTTTGTCATTGCGAGCGAAGCGTGGCAATTTTACAAACTTAAAAAGCATTCATAAGATTGCTTCGTCACGGCGTTTCTCGCAATGACTAGGAAACCTTTTCCATGCCCTCGATCAGGGCCATTACATTCTTACCAAGTACCCGGTGATTGTATCCGCCTTCAAGAATCGCGAAATAACCTGCCTTGTTGCGCTCAGCCGTCTCCCGAACCATTTGTCCCATCTCGCGATAATCCTGCGTGGCAAGCACACCGCCCCAATCCTCCTTATGATTGTCAAACCCCGCAGAGATGCCAATTATATCAACAGGCTGCGCAGCCAGTTTTTTCTCGACATTGTGAAGATATTCCTCCCGATCGGAAGTAGAAGGGTTATAGATGGTAACATATCCTCGATCCTCAAGTATATTTACAGTACCATCCCCGAAATGGAGATCAAAATCCAGGATGAAGGCCTGTTCGATTTTCTTTTCACGTTTCAGCTTTTCGAGAGCGATTGCCATATTGTTAAAATAACAGAATCCCCATGAAGCCCCTGCGGATGCATGGTGGCCCGGCGGACGTATCAAACCGAAGCCAGGTTCGGTAAGGCCGATTTGAGCTGCCTGAATGGCACCACCCGCTGCGAGAGCCGATATCTCATACAACCCTGCGGAACGGACACGCTCAATATGTGTCTTTGCGTGAACGGCGGCAATATCCTCTTCCGAGGCTGCAGCAGCCCTAACAAATGTTACGTGTCCTTTGATGGAATGAATGATAGCTTCCATCCTTCCAGGCGCAGCCGCCGGGTCAGATGTATAGGATTCGCTGAAATCCTCATGATAGATGACTTTCATGGCTCTCTCTCTTTTTCGGTTCAGATGGTATTCTAAACTCAAATTTTGCAGTCATCCATGACTCTGGATGACTATTGAACGTTCTCTCGATAAACGTAACATGCCCTTTCCGGTCGATAACAAGCAGTGTCGAAGAGCGTGTTCCGTAAACAGGGCTCGTAATAAAAATTGAAGATAGAATCCGCTCCCATGACCGTTCAACTCCGGTATAAGGCAAATCTCCATCATCCGCTCTTGTTTGATCAGCCAGAATAGTAAAAATTTCTTCGACAGGCAACGGTTTATTGGAAATCAGCTGTGCCAATGCCGCTTTTCCTTTTTCAACCTTCGGCCAGGGTGTATCCAGAAAGCGGTTGCATAATCCATAGAGCCCGGGTGAAAGGGCAACTGCATCCTTTGAACGGTTTGAGAAATAGTACACCTGCGAGGGATCCCCAAAGACTAAGCAAAATCCATTGTATTTATCCGTGTATGCCTTGAGGAACTTCCCATACGCGGCCGGGCTGTCCATTCCGGACAGAAAATCCTTCACCAGCAGGCCCCTGGAAGGAGCTCCCTTCCTGAAGGATGCAGGGTCACGATAATTTGTCAGGGCGGCGAATCTCCCCGAACGGGTGACGCCCATCCAGGTGCCGCCTCCTTCAAGATCGCGCCCGGCCAAGATCTTTGGTTCATCCTCCCAAAAGACTGCAGGGGAAGATGGACGTTCATAGTACTCATCGCGGTTGGCGGCAAGAACCAGCGGATATTGCCCGGACGGTTTATAGGAAAACAATATCAAGCACATATTCAGGATAACATTCTTTTAACTTCGCTCAATATACCGCTCATTGCATCTCCTGCCCCGGTACGAATGACCATATCAGCCATTTTATCATATGGAGTGGGGGCATTATTGATAATCACAAGCTTCGCACCGCCGCTCTTTGCGTAAGAAGGCATATAGGCGGCGGGATACACGACAAGAGACGTACCGATTGCGATCATCAGTTCGCAATCGCTGGCGTGCATGGTGGCCATGCGCAAAACCTGCTCGGGAAGAGCCTCCCCGAAGTATACCGCATCCGGTTTAAGGATTCCTTTACAGCGTTCACAGACAGGTGCATCCGCTTGTTTGGCATGCCGCTGTACAATATCTTCCAGGGGATATCGGTTATCGCAATCAAGGCATCTGAGCCACTTCATATTGCCATGCAGTTCATAGACATTTTCCGGCGTATTGCCCGCCCTCTGGTGGAGGTTGTCTATATTCTGAGTAATAATGCATGCAACTTTCCCAATTTTCTCAAGCTCGGAAATCGCATAATGCGCTCGGTTCGGCTCTGCATCAATAAGCAGCCCACCTTCAAGCAGGATCTGCCATTGTTTTCTCCTTACCTCGGGACTGGCCAGGAACCTTTGAATGGTAAAATCTTCCGGATCAAACCGGCTCCAGATACCCCCCGGGCTGCGAAAATCAGGGATACCCGACTCCGTCGAGATGCCGGCCCCAGTGAATACGACAGTCTTTCGGGATCCAATAACCCAATCCGATACACGTTTTACCTGGTCTATCAGGACTTCCTCCATAGCAAGCTCACTTCAAACAGAAGATCTGGATATAATTTAGCATGTCCTCTTGTTTTTGAACACCATCAAGTCATCCAAAAGACAAAATAATAAAATCAGGACATCCTTGACACCCCGCGTTCAAATCCGCTATAAATATAAGTATTAATGCCTGAAGATGAAAGAGAGGTTCAGCCTATGAAAAGATGGATGAAGAACCGCTCAAAAAAAGCAGGGATGCCTCCTGGCTCTCTCATTCACATTGGCGATATTACAACTGAAAAAGCCAGGATTACAGTCCTTCGCTATAGTGAATCCGAAGCAAATCTTGAAGAAATTTCTTCTCTTGCGGAATGCCATATCCTGAAGGAGGGCCCTGAAATCACATGGATCCATATCGATGGGGTGCATGATACCAAAATTCTGGAGGAACTCGGAAACTGTTACAATATCCATCCTTTGACTCTCGAAGATATATTAAATACCGACCAGCGGCCGAAAATGGAGGATTACGGCAGGTATATTTTCATTGTTCTGAAGGCCCTCCATGAAAAGGCGCACCCGGAACTGATCGGCTCCCAGCAAATCAGCATTATAATGGGAAAAGACCTCGTCATCTCCATCTTTGAGCGGGAGGAAACCTTTCTGAAACCGGTTAGAGAACGAATCCTCAGCGGAAAAGGCCGAATCCGGAATTTCGGCGCGGATTACCTCGCCTACATCATCATGGACTGCGTAGTCGACCAATATTTTTCAATCATGGAAACAGTTGGAGAGAGTACCGAGGATATGGAGGAAAGCCTCATGACTAATCCTGCGCCTGATACGCTTCATAATCTTCAGCACCTGAAGCAGGAAATGATTTTCCTCCGGAAGAATGTATGGCCCCTGAGGGAAATGCTCAGTGCCATTGAACGCTCGGAGTCAGACATCATCGCTGAATCCACAGTCATTTATTTCAAGGACGTCTATGACCACACGATCCAGATTATTGATACGATAGAGAGTCTGCGTGATGTTCTTTCCGGTATGCTGGACATCTATCTTTCCAGTGTAAGCAACCGGATGAACGAGGTCATGAAAACCCTGACCATCATCGCTACAATCTTCATGCCCCTTACATTCATTGTAGGTGTTTACGGTATGAATTTTAAAAATATGCCGGAACTTGAGCTGTCATGGGGTTATTATAGTGTTCTTGCATTGATGTTTTTCATTTCCATTGCTATGCTCCTTTTCTTCAGGAGAAAAAAGTGGTTGTGAAAGAACTGGAAATCTGGCAGATAAATTTGAACGATTTTACATAGGAGGTTTTTCATGAATGTCTTTTCAGCCAGCGATATTATGGAATTTGCCGTGAGAATCGAAGAAAATGGTGAGAATTTCTACCGTTATGCCGTGCAGCTAGCGAAAGATCAGGAGACAAAGGACCTCTTCACCCGTCTTGCTGATGACGAAGCCGGTCATCAGAAAATCTTCCGAAAAATATTTTCCCAGATGGAGAAACTGTCTCCGCCAGAGCGCTATGATGGGGAGTATGATGCTTACCTGCGCAACTACGTAGATAACAGTATCATTTTCAAGAAAGAAGCGCTTGATGTCGAATTGACCCATGTAAAAGATCAGACTTCCGCACTGGATTTCGCAATGCGTCGTGAGCTCGACTCTATCCTTTACTATCATGAGATCAAGAGACTGGTACCGACCTCAGAACATGATACGGTAGAGAAGGTCATCCATGAGGAGCGAAGACATTATGACCGGCTGTGCGCGATCAAAAAAACATGATGGCGCGTTAGAAGCCTCAAATGCAGGGGTCATTGCAAGGCGGTGTGCCGCACCATTGGTCATCCTGAACTTAATTCAGGATCTGTATTTTAAACGGAAGCAAAAAGAATAGATCCTGAATTAAGTTCAGGATGACTGTTGTATAAATTAGTTGATAAGATTGCTTCGTCACTTCATTTCTCGCAATGATAAGACGAGAGGGTCATTGTGAGGCGGCGTGTAAGCCGCCGTGGCACCTTATAAATTATTCCCCCTGCCCGTCTTTGCTCTTATTTTTCCTGCGCCAGACATCAAGACGTTCCTGAATTGTTTTTTCATAACCTCTGCCGCTCGGCACATAGAATAGCCCTTTGCCCTGAAGCTTTTCCGGGAGATAGTCCTGGGGCACATATGCATCATTATAGTCATGAGCATATTTGTATCCATGCCCGTATCCGATGTCCTTCATCAGCCTGGTAGGGGCATTCCGTATATGCAGCGGGACAGGTAGGCTGCCTGTTTTCTCAATGGTGTCTCTGACCCTGCCATACGCAGTATATAGGGCATTGCTCTTGGGAGCGGTTGCAAGATAAATCGCCGTCTGGGCAAGGGCCAATTCCCCCTCCGGCTGACCTATAAACTGGAAAGCCTGCATCGCCGCCATGGCTAACATCAAGGCGTGGGGATCTGCATTTCCTATATCTTCCGACGCAAAACGTACCATCCTCCGCGCAATATAAAGGGGATCTTCCCCGGCCGCAATCATCCGTCCCAGCCAGTATAAAGCGGCATCGGGATCCGAGCCACGAAGACTTTTATGCATCGCTGATATGAGGTTGTAATGCTCCTCGCCGGTTTTATCATACTGAAGAACCCTTTTCTGAAGCACTTTCTCCATTATTTCCCGGCTGATCCGGAATTTCTTTCTTTTGCCGGGTTCGGATACAACCATCGTTGCAGCTGCCTCAAGGTGATTCAGCACTGTACGGGCATCACCGTCAGATGACCATAGAATCATGTCACGGGCATCGTCATCCAGCTCCACACCGAGAGTTCCAAGGCCTCTTTCCCTGTCTTCAAGGGCTCCCCTGATGATCAATGAAAGCTCCTCTTCGGAAAATGGTTTGAGCAGAAAGACTCTGCAGCGGGAGAGCAGCGGAGCAATGACTTCAAAGGAGGGATTCTCTGTTGTCGCGCCGATGAGGGTAATCAAGCCGCTCTCCACATGAGGAAGAAAAGCGTCCTGTTGGGCTTTATTGAACCGGTGAATCTCATCGACAAAAAGGATGGTACGGCGCCGATGATGGCGCCACTGCCCGGCAGCTTCTTCAACAACTGAGCGAATCTCTTTTACTCCGGACAGGACCGCTGAAAAGCTGGTGAAAATGGATTTTGTCTCACGGGCAAGGAGGCGGGCAAGCGTGGTCTTACCCGAACCTGGCGGTCCCCAGAAGACCATCGAAAAAATACGGTCCTCCGCAATGGCCTTCCGCAGGAGGCTCCCTTCACCCAGGAGTTGCGGTTGTCCGACATATTCGCCAAGCGTTTTCGGACGCATACGATCAGCCAGGGGACGCTGCGATTCAAGTTCATCCTGCTGATTGAAGAGATCGATGTCTCCTGAATTGCTCACAGATTGCCTCTCTTCAGGTTCTTTTTTCGCCGGATCGCCAATTCAATCACATCAAGGATGGTGGAAAGTTTATCCGGAGGCCTTTGTGAAAGGAATTGATCCCATTGTTCTGCATCCATTATGGCCTGCAATTCTTCTTCAACAGGAATCCGTGAATGCCAGCATGATAATATGCGGAAACAGGGCATACTGCCCCCTTCATGCCGGCAATAAGAAAAAGGAATCTCGTGGCCCAATTTGGGACACCGGATTTCCAGTTTGTCAAAAAGACGTTCCGTCAATGAATCTGTCATCATAAATCCGCTTTTACACCAAGAATTTTGGAATGCAAAGGTCAATTTACCAGGAAGGTTCCAATACAGGATGAATTAGAGGGATTGCCGTACCCCCCGGCAGCGAGGGGCACGACATGCTGATGTTTATGCGGGTTCTGGAAAGCCATTGATGGCCTTTAGCGCCCGATGAATTTCCTCTTCCGGCAATTCGTAAGGTTCAAGTTTTCCTGACAGATAAGCGTCGTAGGAGGACATGTCAAGATACCCATGGCCGCTCAGGTTGAACAGGATGATCTTCTTCTTACCCTCTTCTTTTGCCCGCTTCGCTTCATCCACTACAGCAGCTATGACATGATTCGTCTCAGGAGCCGGCACGAATCCTTCCGTACGTGCAAAGGCCACACCCGCCCTGAATGTTTCGACCTGATCGTACGCCCTGGGTTCCATAAGATTCAACCGGATCAGGTGGCTGATGATCGGGGCCATCCCATGATACCTGAGCCCCCCGGCATGAATCGGGGCCGGAATGAAGTCGTGGCCCAGAGTATACATCGGCAGCAATGGGGTCTTCTTCGCCAGATCGCCAAACAAATGGCAGCGCAATTCCACCGAAAATGCTTACGCCACCGCAGCATCCCATGACAACATCGGGGTAAACACCGATTTTCCCAAGCTGTTTCTCGGCCTCAAGGCCGATAATCGTCTGATACATGAGAACATGGTTCAGAACACTGCCGAGTGAATATCGGCTATTTTCGCTTGAAACAGCATCCTCGACCGCTTCGCTGATTGCAATGCCTAGGCTCCCAGGTGAATCCGGATGTTCCGCCAGAACGTCCCTGCCCGAATGCGTCATATTGCTGGGGCTTGGAATGCATTCCGCACCCCAGGTCTGCATGAGCATTCGCCGATAGGGTTTTTGCTCGTAGCTCACCCGTACCATGTAAACTCTGCAAATCAGGCCGAACATCCCGCAAGCCATGGCCAGGGCACTGCCCCACTGGCCGGCACCCGTTTCCGTCACGAGCCGCTTAATCCCGAAAGCCTTGTTGTAATAAGCCATGGGAATCGATGCATTCGGTTTGTGTGAACCGGCCGGGCTGACTCCCTCATATTTGTAATAGATCTCAACCGGTGCTCCTAGCATCTTTTCAAAATTTCTGGCCCTGTATAGGGGTGAAGGCCGCCACAGGAGATACTTAGCAAGGACTTCCTCCGGAATATCGATCCAGCGCTCCCGGCTCACCTCCTGCTCGATAATGTTCATGGGAAAGATGGGGGCCAGGTCATCGGGTCCTACCGGTTGACCTGTTCCTGGATGCAGCGGGGGATTCATCGGCTGAGGCAGATCCGCCTGAATGTTGTACCATTGCCTGGGAATTTCATGATCCTCCAAAACGACCTTCATTGGTTCCATACGTCTTTTCTCCTTTCTGATAATAAAAATGCCATGGGGCGTTTCCCATGGCATCTGATTGAATTGATTGCTTCTCAGTTATGGGAGGGGATCCCCTGCCCATGGCTCGTTCCAAGAGTTACATTGGGCAGACCGTATGGGCCTGCCACCACCAGCTTTTCATTTCCGAAATCCGAAACGCGTTAAACATTTCGCTGCCTTCTTATACAAATATCAAATTTCACTACCATACCGGGAAAAGCACTGTCAAGAAAAATTATCCGTGCTGACTTATTACCACTCAAGGCTACCGAGGATACCTTTATCCCTACGGTACCAGAAATTCGGCAGAAACTGATAGACAAAGCGGGAGAATGGACCGATATACTCGTTAGTTCTCCGGTCAAACTGGCAGGCTTGTACCACAAGGTCCAGGATATCCTTCTTATTCCATCCCTCGTTGAAAATCTTATACGTGCACTGGAACAGGGGGCTGTACATGTTTTTTTTCTCAAGATATTTATAAACATTTCGGATCGTGTTGGGGCCCTCCGGTGTGCCATCGATCCGCTGTCGAACCATGAGGTCCGTCTCAATGGGATTGTCCGTAAACATTTCATAAAAATACTTGCCATAGCGATAATTCTTGCTCGCCTCGGAAGAAACCGTCACATACATATCGCCTACGCCGGCCTGACTGACAAAAGACTGGAAGCTGCCGCCAAGGATCCTCGACAGGGAACGGATTTCAACACCCGAACGGGCAAAAAGTGTCCCTGGCAGAGAGTTCCCGAGCTGCAGCGAATCCGTGACACCCTTGATGTTTGCCACAATGTTCTTCAGGGAACCGCAGGCTTCGACACCCACAATATCAAAGTTATAGTAAGAATTAAGCTCCCTGCGATTAAAGCGCAGAAGATCATCCCGAATAACTGTGGCAATCTTTCTCTTGCCTGCAATCGTCACGCACACAGGAAGGCCCAGGGCGATATCCATATCGAAAAAGGGGCCGCCGATGCAGACAACGTCATATTTAAACCGATGCTTATACAAATTGCTGTGGATGAGTTGCGACGGCGTCATGAGCTCCCTGGTTTTTTCATCTGCCATCAGCCCCTTGATCGGGGAGATGAAACATGTATCACCGCTTTTACGGTCTATGATCGGCTTGATATATTCGAGAAGCTCGGGTAGCCGGTTCATGGTAACGGATAGCAGGATAAAGTCATTATCTTCAACGACCCGTTCCAGATTGTTCGTCGCGAAGACCTTCGGCGTAAAGCGGGGAACCTTGTCCATTCCACCGAGCCTGGCTGCAAGATCATCCGTTAGATGCCTCGGATTGATATGCTCCCGGTTGATGGCACGGCAAACATCGGCATCATGGTAGTACAGGGTCACGCGCTTGTTGTCCCTGCCGAACTTATAGGCAAACGCTGTCCCGAGTCGGCCGGGCCCGATGATGGCAAGTCTTTTTATATCAAGGCTCTTCAGTAACATATCGGTATTCAGTCGCCCATGACCTCGCGGGCAATCACAATCCGTTGAACTTCCGAAGTCCCTTCATAGATCGCAGTTACCCGGACATCACGGTACAACCGCTCCACCTTGTATTCCTTCATATACCCGTAACCGCCATGAATTTGAAGCGCCTGGTAGGCCGCGCGATTCGCCATCTCCGATGCGAAAAGCTTTGCCATGGAAGCCTCGCGCGTGAATGGCAAATCCCCGTCTTTTTTGTCGGCAGCCTGGAGAACCAGTGCATTGGCCGC
>JBEKJA010000044.1:0-11711 GCA_050011475.1 Syntrophales bacterium | reverse complement strand
CTCGCTTCTTACATCCTATTGCATAACCAATTTCAAAAACAACATTGAAGTTAAGCCTAGTAATGTCTGCAATAAATATTGAACCATTTTCAATGCTAGTGAGTACTTCACTGGCAATGAATCGTCCTGGGATATCGCTTTCTTCCCAACTGGTGAGCCTATTAAGATGGTCATTCTGCTTAATTCTTTCCAGGAATCGTAATATAGTTTGTCCAATTTCTTCGGGGCTAGATGGATAAGCTATTAGACCAGAAATTGCTATGCACATAAACACCTTCTTGAGAAACTGATTTCTCAGCGATTTCTCGAACAGCAATTCAAATAATAAAAGAGGTGAAGCTTATACCATTTTGTTGCTCGTCACTGCATAATGTGATGAAATATTGCATACTTTTCAAATTTCATCAAGAGAAGATAAAAATCCTAATTGGTTAATACTTGGAAGCTATCAAGTTTCTGAACATCATATTTCTATTGAAAGAAAGATACCTGGGGCAGGTACGCAAGAACCGGATGATCCATATAAATTAGCAAAAAATACAGCCTTTGCACCAATTGTGGGGCTTTAGGCATTTTTGCACCAGATTTTACCAGAAAGGACTGGATTTACCGAGCGAACAGAGCGTTGGTGTCCTTGCGAACGGCAATAAAGCCGCTCTATAACGAAAGGAGACCAACCATGGCAAATACCAAGAAAAGTAAGCAAAATGTAAAGCGGAATAAACCCACCAGTAAACAGCATGCTGAATCCGATAAGAAAATCTCCGCTTCAAAAAACAAGATGCAAGGAGAGTCCAAACAGGCGATGCTTATTAAGCTGCTGAAGCGTCCCAGCGGTGCCACAATCGATGAAATGGCCAAGGTGACCTGCTGGCAAAAGCATAGTGTCCGTGGCGTGATATCCGGCGTATTAAAAAAGAGGCTTGGACTATCCATCACTTCTGAAAAAGAAGAACGCGGGCGAGTTTACCGCATCGCAGCCTGAACCATATGAAGAATCATTTATTCCTTAATCCGAGAAGGCTTGCCAGTGAACTGGCAGGCCTTCCTGTTCTTGACCGCAGAGCGCTTGTGGAAAAATGGCGGACTCTATATGGCACAGAGCCACCGGTTGGAGTCCGGAATAAATTTCTGATGCATGCCATCGCACACCGTATGCAGGAACAGGCATTGGGCGGACTGAAACCTGCCACTCACCGCTGCCTGGAGAAGGCTGCTGAAGATAATGCATCCAGACAGCAGATATTGCCTGTCATCAACATTAAACCCGGTACACGGCTTTTACGCGAGTGGCATGGCGTGACTTATGAGGTGATCATAATGGAGGACTGTGTATATTGTAATGGCAAATGCTACCGCTCGCTTTCCGAAGTAGCACGAGCCATCACCGGTGCACGTTGGTCCGGTCCTCTGTTCTTCGGACTGAAGAAGCAGGAGGTTGCATGACCACCAAGCCCATACTTCGCTGTGCCATCTATACCCGCAAATCCTCAGAAGAGGGGTTGGATCAGGACTTCAATTCTCTGCATGCGCAACGGGAAGCGTGTGCTGCGTATATTGCCAGTCAGAAGCATGAGGGCTGGCAAGCTGTTAAGACGCACTATGACGATGGTGGATTCAGTGGTGGCAATATGGAGCGCCCGGCATTGAAACAATTGCTGGAAGATATTGAAGTCGGAAAAGTAAATGCAGCGATCGTGTATAAAGTGGACCGGTTGACAAGATCATTAACCGACTTCGCCAAAATCATCGAGCGTTTCGATAAGCAGAGTGTTTCCTTCGTTTCGGTGACACAGCAGTTCAATACGACCAGTTCAATGGGAAGACTCACCCTGAATGTCTTACTCTCCTTCGCCCAATTTGAACGGGAAGTTACCAGCGAACGTATTAGAGATAAAATTGCCGCCTCCAAGAAAAAGGGGATGTGGATGGGTGGATTCATCCCACTCGGCTATGACGTCAAGAATCGCAAACTGCTGATCAATGCCAGGGAATCCCAAACTGTTCAGTATATATACCGTCGCTACCTGGAGCTTGGATGTGTTCGTCTGCTTCAAGAAGATCTTGACAGACAGGGTATTCATTCCAAAGTCCGTGAACAGAAAGGCGGTTGTTCATTCTCACGTGGGATACTCTATAAGATTCTCTCCAATCCGATTTATATCGGGCAGATACGCCATAAAGGAACCTGCCATCCGGGTCAACATGAAGCAATCATTGATCAAGAATTATGGGAACAGGTGCAGCAGCAAATGGCGCGTAACGCGGTTGAACATAAAAAACGTTTAGGTAATGCCGCTTCCTGTCCGCTAACCCACAAATTATTCGATGTCTCAGGCGAGCGCCTGGTATCCGTCCACGTTAATAAAAAGGGGAGGCGCTACCGCTATTATATCTCACAGAGCCTCAGGGCAGACCCGAAAGATGCTTCATCAAACGGTTGGCGATTACCGGGTCAGGAAATTGAGCAGGTGATAACGCACGCAGCATCAGAGATCCTCCTTGATGATGTTGCCATTAGTGCCGCGTTACAGGAATCTGGGATCGCAGCACATCACATTCCGTCTGCACTCAAAGCAGCCAGAAAGATACAACTCAATACTGCAGACTTAATCGACAGATTTATCCAGCGTGTGGAATTACGGCAGGATGGGATACGCCTCACGTTATCTCTGGCATCGTTGGTGGCACCAGAGACGGATTCTAAAGCTGTAACCATTATTCGCGATATTCCAATGCAGATGAAACGGCGGGGAATGGAGATGCGGCTGATCATTGGTGGTGCCGGACCGGCCAGAGTGGACCAGACCTTGCTGAAAACCATTGTTCGCGCCCATAAATGGTTCAATGATCTGGTATCCGGGCAAGTGCACAATATGGCTGAAATTGCATTACGAGAAGGCGTAGACAAGAGCTATGTTTCTCGGGTGATGAATCTCGCTTTTCTCGCCCCTGATATTACTGAGAGTATCATAGCGGGGTGGCAGCCTGCCGATCTCAGTGTTGAAAAGTTCACCAAACGGATTGATCTACCTCTGGATGGGGCGCAGCAGCATCAGATCCTGGGTTCGGATCCTCTAAGTTGACCGGCAAAATACCGAACAGAGAAAACAGGTAATATTATGGCTTTAACCTGGTTCAGGCTGGCCTCTCCGGTCAACTTCGCCAACCGAACCGCGCCAACAGCGCCCCTCCTGGCGCATGGACCGCAGAATCTCTCCTGCGGAGGAATTACTGGTGGTGCTGGCAGTCTACTGCGAACCCGTCTCCATACCAAATTCCCTGCTTATCAGGGAATTTACAGGGAATTTTTTCATTTCTGGCGCAAAAATGGCAAAATTGAACTGGATATAATGCATTATTTCAGTGGGTTAAGACTAAAATTCCCTACTCAACATAGCAGGGAATTTTCTTCGCATAGCAGGGAATTTAAATCACGGTGCAGGGAATTATCAGATGAGATCAGGGAGATCCTCTCTGCCATCGGTTTACTAAGCTATTGCCGATGGTAGGAACAGGCGGTATAGGATCATTTGATAATTAAAAAGGCGAGCAGGTTCAAATCCCGCTGTTCTGACAAAATATTACACTTACTTATCCACGCCCCTGATTCTACCGTTATCCCTTATAATCGAAGTCGTGAAATTTGATCAATCGGTTTACATAACATATTTTCATTTGGTACTCCGTAAATTCCATCGGAACAAATTCATGTTGTATTGGATATTTGATACTCCGAATCTTTCTTTTCTCGTTTAAATATACATGATGATTACTAACTGAAATATGGTCTTAGAAAATTTAATCAAATGGAATAACTACACTGCAGAAAGTCAACCTTAGTTTAACTAAAACGGTCTCAGCGCTATATCCAGATAATGCCTCCTTTTCCTTTTCGTGGAACGATGTTTACCAATTTTAAAAATAACAACATATAAAGGCGTTGTGCATATTTTATTTGTGTTGTGTCCATCGGCGAATCATACCATATGTTGTAGTCATTATTACATTGACACACAAGCTGGTTCATCCTATACTTCTGTGCCCCAAAAGGAAGTTCTTATCAAACAAACAAAATCAAAAAATGAAAAATGGCTGTCATCCTTTGATATATTAGATTCTTAACAATTGGCTATGCCTATGAATAACTTGCTTGTACCGATCCAGGCAAAAAGTTTGAAAGAGGTCTTCATCGAGCGCTTTGAGGCGATGATCCTGGCCGGCGAGATTAAAGCTGGCCAGAAGCTGCCTTCTGAGCGGGAGCTGGCCAAAATGCTCAATGTCAGTCGGCCTATCGTCCATGAAGGCCTGTTTGAACTGGGAATAAGAGGTCTGGTTACAATCAAACCCCGGGTGGGAACGGTGGTCAATGATTACAGGACCAATGGGTCATTGACAATACTAGGCACTCTCCTGAATCACTATTCGGGAACGCTGGAGACGAAACTTCTGGAAAGTATGGTTGAAATGCACACCCTTTTCGAGACGGAAACAGTTCGTCTCGCCGCCCATAACAGGACGGAGAAACAGCTCCAGGTCTTTTATCAGCTTCTGCAGGAATGGGAAAAAACCGATATCAGCGACGTCGATGCGACTACAGATATTTATTTCCGGTTCCACCACCATATTGCCATGGCTTCCGGCAATTTATTTTATCCCCTGCTTCTGAATTCTTTCAAGAATTTCTATATCAACCTCACCAGGCAGTCCTTCGTTGACGCCACAATCGTGCCGATTTTATTTGCTTACCACAAAAAGATTGTTGAGGGCATCGCTCGTAAGAATGTAGCCATGGCAGTTAAGGCCATGAAAGATATGATCGCCAGCGGTGAAAAGCATCTGAAGCAAATCATTGCAAGGAGAACCCGGGAAAGAGGGGTATCCAGTCTCCCCCTTCAGAAAAAATAACGACCGGCCTGTCCAGCTATTCCTCCTTCTAAGAAAGTACTCTCGTTAAAATACCTATCTATAAGTAATCACAACCAAAATATAAATATTAAAATTTAACTTGACAGATAGTTTATAATTGATCAAACTGGCTATACCACCAGCCAATTACTGCCCCTCGTACCACATTACCATGCATAGCCGTGTGCCAATCAGTGGGTACACTGTCATAGCCTAAAAGCGAACGCGTCGGTCTTATCATGTGAACGTACCAAAGAAATAAAAAGGGGGGGGATGATGAAAGAATCAACGAAAGGAATCTGGAGAGTGAATGCAGGCACCGGCTGGAAGCGTCCATTTATGTTTGCACATGCCTATTTCTACCTCGCAAGAACTGATACGTATGTAAATCTTCTGTTACCGCTTGCAAAATTTATTGTATACAAGTTGCCCAGGCGGGCCGGCGTATTGCTTCTGAGTTTTGTCGTTCCGAATTATCACTCCAAGATACTTGTCACCGCAGATGCAAAAAAGGTGGTTTCACTTAATGAAGATCTTCTCATCGATGATTCAATCGGCGAAAAAGTTGCTCCTTTTGAAGTTGCACGACAGATCCTTTTTGAACATCCCGACCATATTACCTCTGTTGACTGCGCCTGCCGCATGTACGTTAAAAGAACTACGGGTAAAAATACCTGCTTTTCCGAGAAATATGGAATCAACACCTGCATGGCAATCGGCGAGCCTCAGGCAACCTTTATCCTTGATCATTCCAACTTAAATCCCAAGAAACTTTCCCTTGAAGAAGCCTTGGACCGTCTTGAGGATTTTCATAAACACGGGTGGGTTCACACATTCTGGTTTAAAGATGCCCTTGGCTACAGGTCATATGCAATGTGCAATTGCTGCGGCGACTGTTGCCAAGGCATGCTGGCAAATAACAAACTGATTCCCTCGGCAGGCTATAAAAATAAAATGATTCTATCCTCCGGTTATATTGCAAAAAAAGATGAAAACAAGTGCAAGGGCTGCGGCACATGCGTGAAGAAATGCCCCTTTGAGGCCCGTACGCTCAATGCTTCAAAAACAAAGTCAGAGCTCAATTATGATAAATGCCATGGATGCGGTGTATGTATTGATCAGTGTCCCAATGGTGCGCTCCTTCTGGCGCTGGATCCCAAGAAAGGAATACCTCTCGACATGTGTAAACTGAAGGAGCAGCAGGCACAACTCAGTCACTAATACGTTACTGTTTCAAGATGCTGTCCGGTGGTATCCTCTTTTTTGTGAGGGCGCACCATGTGTGCGCCCATCCTTTAACTTTCCTCTTGTCTTAAACTTGAAAAGATATCAAGCTGCGCCATATATAATAGGTAAAAGGAGCTCTTATGAAACAAACCGGAAGTGCTGGTTTGTCGTTTGATCGGGCCTGTGATGTGGTCGTCGTCGGCTCCGGCATGGGAGGGTTGTCTGCAACGGCCAAACTGGCGAAAGAAGGGGTTGACGTCATCCTGCTGGAACAACACATGCAGGCCGGTGGATTCGCCACGTCTTTTTGCCGGGGGCGCTTCGAATTTGAGGCATCGCTGCACATCCTGACTGACTATGGTCCGGAACACAACAAAGGGTTCGTACGTAAACTTTTTGAGGATGAACTTTCTCTAGACCTCCCAATGGTGCGCGTCACAGAGGGGTACCACCTGATCCTCACCGATGAGGGAATCAATGTTGATGTCCCCTTTGATATGGACGGTTTCATCGATGCGGTGGCGGACCAGGTGCCGGGAAGCCAAACATCACTACGGGAATATATGAATCTGTGTCAGGAAATTGGCCGCGCCATCGACTACATTGCCGAAGCCGATGGACAACCGGACCCGAAAGTCCTCTTGAGGGAGCATAAAACTTTTCTTGCCACCGCGGGCTACACCGCCAAGCATGTAACGGACCGGTTCAACCTTCCCCCCAAAGCCCTCTCGATATTGGGTGTCTTCTGGCCATACATCGGCATCCCCTTTGATCGGATGTCCTTTACAATCTGGGCCACGGCCATCAACTCAGTCCTGACGCGGGGATGTTATGTGCCAACCATGACCTCGCACCAGATCTCCACGGTATTGGATAAGAAGATAAGGAAGCTGGGCGGTCGGACCTGCTACAACGCCCGTGTTGAGAAAATCTTGGTCTCCCGGGGAAAGGTCATTGGCGTGGAAACGAATCACGGCGAGCGCATCAAAGCCGATTGGGTGGTCTCCAATGCTTCACCAACCACAGTGTACGGACGGCTCGTTCACCCGAAAGAAGAAGTGCCGCGGGGGGCTAAAAAACTTACCGCCGCACGCAGGCACGGAATAAGTCTGTTTTGCGTCTATCTCGGACTAGATCGGCCCGCCAATGAGTTGGGCCTGCGGCACCATGAGTACTATCTTGCACCTGATATGGATATACAGAAAGCATATGATGTGGGAAACACGCTCGTACCACACATAGCGACCTCGGCCCTCTGTCCGAATCATGTAATACCCGAAGCATCGCCACCGGGGACATCCGAACTGATCCTCAATCAGTCTTACGGGCCCGACGTATGGGGGCAGGTGGCGCCCGGTGATTATTTCGAGACCAAACGGCGATTCGCCCGGGCTGCGGTGGCACATGTCGAGCAGACGCTCGGCACCAATCTTTTCGATCACATCGAGGAGATTGAGGTCGCCACCCCTCACACGTTCTGCCGCTATACCGGTTCCCATAAGGGGGTTGTATACGGCTACGAGCAGGATGTATGGGATTCGGTCATCGCCAGGGCGTTATCTTTCCCCTTTGAGCAGTATATCGACGGCCTCGAATTCGTGGGCAGCCACGGTATGCTCGTGCAGGGGTTCTCGGCGGCTATTAGCACAGGAAGGCTCTCCGCGCTTTCAATCCTGGGAAAGATGAAAAAGAAACAAACCCGAAGGACATAATACAGGAGACACATGCAATGAATTCCATTCGTTTTCTATCAGGCATGGTCGGTACGGTGGGAGTTCTCGCGAAGCGCACATACAGAAAAGCTACCGCCCTTCCGTATATTGACATCAGCGATCCGGTCCGGAAGACCGTTTCGATGATCCATCCTCCGGAGCTTAAACTTGTCATCACCGAAATCTTCGAGCACAGCAGTGATGCCAGAACTTTCCGCCTTGCGGCCGAAGGCTCTGGAACCGTCCTCCCTCTCTTCAGGGCGGGCCAATACCTTTCTATCAAAGAGACGATAGAGAGACTATACATCAGTCGACCCTACTCGATCTCATCCGCTCCCTATGAGGCAAGCGGAAACGGTGGCGGATTTTACGAGATTACAGTCAGAATGCTCTCCGATGGTTTCTTTTCTCCATTTATCTTTGATGCATGGAAAAAAGGCACCCGCGTTTCCGCCACCGGACCCCATGGAGAGTTTTATCATGAGCCGATCAGAGATACCGGTGATATTGTCGCTATTGCCGGGGGATCGGGGATCACGCCATTTTTCTCCATGGCACGCCAGATCGCCCGCGGAGGTATGGATGCACGTCTCACAATATTGTATGGCATACGAAATATGCGCGAAGCCCTGTTTATGGAGAATCTGATAAGCTTGGCAAATCAAGTCCCGGATAGGATTTCCGTGTGCTACGTGGTAAGCGAACCGGATGGCACGGAACAATGCGCGACTGGTTTTATTGATGCAGCACTGATCCGTAGTGAGGTGGGGGAATTATCCGGCAAGACATTCTTTGTATGCGGACCGCCAGCCCTTCATAACTTCTTCAAGGACCAGGCTACACTATTGGCGATATCGCCAAGGAGAGTGCGCAGCGAAGTTTCGGCGGGGAATAGGATGATTATCACCCATCCCGCATTCCCCGGGGAAGCGAAGGGGAAAACATTTCAGCTGACCGTTCACAAGGGGTGGGAGGAACACGTGATTCCCGCACGCGCTGATGAGTCGATTCTGATGGCGCTGGAGCGCGGGGGGATTGCGGCTGAGTCCCGATGCCGCTCCGGAAGCTGTGGTGCCTGTCGGTGCGAACTCACTGCAGGAAATATTTTTATTGAACCAGAAACTGATGCACGGCGCCGCGCCGACCGGGAGTATGGGTTCATCCATTCATGCTCCACGTACCCGACAGGAGACTGCATGATTCAGATATGAACTGACATTCATACTTGTACCACATTCAAAATTAGAGTTCTGCTATTTTTTGATTATTGCAGTTTGAAAGCTTGTATTAACAGGTGAAATGAGAAAAACAACATTACAGGAAGGAGTCATTCGGTTCGACACGGCCTTGAATTTTAACAATTCTTTATCGGCAAAATTGCGGATGTCTCTTACTGCTAAAGCATTTCACCTTTCATTATATTTGCGAGTTACCTTTTGAAATGGTGAACAAAGGGGTAATTGTCTCAGGTCGAATGCTTAAAATATAGGAGTACAAATAAGTAGAAATTTTATCCAACCAGCAGGAAGAAAAGAAGCTGACATGCCGCTATTCAGGAAATCCTTTAACATAACAGCGAACGGGTAGGTCATTCGCAACGGCGGCCAGACATTTATTGCAATTTGTACATGAAGACCGCACCGTCTTTTTCATTTTGATTTTTTGAACAAGGGCCGACTCTTTAATAAAGGGGCGACACATGGCAATCAGGTCCGCTTCTCCTTTTTCAATCACCTCTTCCATGGCCGAAATCTGCCGCCACCCGCCCACAGAAATCAAGGGAACAGTCTTCAACACGGGTCTGATCCGTTTCCCATCTTCAAGATTGTATCCTTCACCAAATTCGAATTGCCTCCTCATTTTCTGTAGTATTACTTCTACTTGTGACTTTTGTAATTCGTTGTATTTCCGGAGGATCTCTTTTACTGGGATATCTCCCCTGCACATGTTCCAGGGGGAAAGTGAAGAAGTCCCGCAGCTAACCTCCAATCCGTCTATCTCCAAATCTGCTAAGTATTCGACATAACGGATGGCCAAAGGAGGGGTGATTCCTTCTTTTGGTGTGTAATCCTGAGCATTGAGTTTGACCAATAAGATCATCTGTGGCGGTAGGACCTGCTTTATGGCGGTGATAATTTCTCTAAGCAAACTAAAACGATTTTCTATGGAGCCACCCCATGCATCCTCGCGGTGATTGAAATATGGCGACAGGAACTGATTGATCAAGTATCCATGTGCCGCATGCAGTTGTATGCCATCGGCGCCCGTCTCGATCACACGTTTGGACGCTGAGCAAAAAGCCCTAATCACTTCCTTAATCGACTCCTCACGCATTGGATTCTCCGAAGAGGGCCCCATGGGCATTTGGCCGATTGCCTCCCTCGTCGTTTGTTGACCTGCGTGTCCTAACTGAAAGACAATCCTGCTATCATGTTCATGTACTGATTCGACCAATCTTCTCAACCCAGGAATCATTCTGTCGCTATGGATCCCTAACTGGTATCTTCTCGTGCGCCCCAATGCATGAACGGACATATGACTTGATATGATCAAACCAATCTCACCTCTGGCCAGACGTTGATTCTTCCTGATGAGTTTGTCGGTAACCAATCCTTTATCAGTTGCCAAATTGTCTTCACATGCGGAACAAATAAAACGGTTCTTGATCTGAATGGCACCTAAAGAGAAAGGTGTGAACAAAACGGACATATGATTCCTTTCTGTGTGTCTTTTCGACAATGAATCTCAGAATCGCTTCAATGGATCAATTGTTATTTCTTACAGGTGTTTCCGTAATGGTATGAATGGGCATTCTCAACAATGACTTGCCTCCGATACTTGTAACACAATTAGAGTCAGAATTCTGTCATTTTTTAATTATTTCAATTCGAAAGGTTGCATAAATCAGGAATGTCAGCGAAAAACAATTACAGGAAGGAGTTCGCGGATTCAGCACTCTACATTTTTTTGCTATATGCTTCTCTCAATAAATTGCTTCATTCTCTTACTACTCATTACCTCATCCGTGCGGTGAAAATGAAGAATTCGGGTTGAAATGGATGAGCCGCTCCACAGAAAATGAAGCGGCTCGAGATAGAGGAACTATTCAGTTTTCTCGTTATTTATTATCCTTTCAAAAGCTCGCTCTTAATCAGAACTTGACGCATCACTCCTCGGTTTTCAGCCTTGAGTGGAACCAACGGCAGGCGAGGATTCCCTGCCGGAAGACCCATCATGGCCATTGCTTCTTTGACTGGGACTGGGTTTGTTTCAATAAACAATGCCTTCACGACGGATAGTGTCTTGAAATGAATTTCCCGAGCTTTATCAATATTCCCGGAGAGGCATAATTTTATCATCTCACGGTACTCTTTCCCGATTATATGGGCAACTGCCAAGATACCCCCATCGCCGCCCAACACCATCATTGAAAACGTCAGCGCATCCTCCCCACAAAGTACATAAAATTTCTTTGTACTATTGCATGTGACTCGCATAATTTCCATGGTAACCATCAGGTCACCGCACGCGTCCTTCATTCCGATGATGTTGTCTATTCTGGAAAGCGCTATCATGGTTTTCGCTTCAATGAGCCGTCCTGAACGTGATGGAATATTATAAATAATAAGAGGAAGCTGTGTCTCCTTTGCAATTGCCTCGAAATGTCCGAGTAGTCCATCTTGTGTGGGTCTATTATAATAAGGGCATACCTGCAAACTTGCTGATGCCCCGGCATCTTCAGCGTGTTTAGTCATCTCAATGGCTTCTTTCGTACTGTTCGATCCTGTGCCTGCAATCACGGGCACTCGTCCCTTGGTTTCGTTGATCACAATTTCTATCACCCTGGCGTGTTCATGTTTATCC
>JBEKJA010000043.1:0-11838 GCA_050011475.1 Syntrophales bacterium | reverse complement strand
AGTATAACAGTTATACAGTAAAAATTTCATTAAGAGGAAACATGATATCCAGTATTGATCTTATCAAGAAAACTGGCATTTCTAGAGCAACCCTGAATAATTATATCAAATGGGGCCTTCTGCCCAGACCGGTTGTCAGAAAACCGGCGCACCCTGGTTTGAAGAGCCGAAGAATCGGCTATTTTCCCGATACCTCTCTTGAAAAGATAAAAAAAATCCAGGAGTTGAAAAAAAAAGGTGAATTGATGCCGGATATTATCAAGACACTGGCCAATCTACCGGGTCAGGGAGACAATTTAACGGATGCTTTATCTTCGGAGCCAAAACCTGAACTTTCCATTATTCAGGAAAACCTCTTCGAATCCGGGGAGTTTGAGGAGCAGGATTTTAAAGTGTCCTTGTCGGGATTTTCGTATCCCGCTTATTTGATGAATGATGTCTATGAAATCATATGGGGTAATACGGGAAGCGAAGACTGGGTATTTCACCAAAGATTGGATTATTTGAAGTTTCGTGATCAACGTAATATTTTTCGACTTTTCCTGAATATGGACTGGTTCCCCGAACATGAGAAAATCCACCCCTTGGCTTTAAGCCATATATCGCTTCTCAAGTCTCAAAAACCCCGGGAATATCTTGAAACGCTTTTCGAAGGCATCTCTAAGCGCGATGTCCAAAACCTGACCACGGCTTTTGATCTGTCCGGTGCGCCGGGAGAGCGGAATCATTCCATGGAATCTTATGTTAGGCTTTATCATGAAGACGGAACATGCGGATTATTTCGACTTGACGCATTCAATGTCCGGGAAGGTATGCTCTGTATTCTTCAGCCAGTAAGCCGTATTATGGAACCCATCGCTGAATATTTGGCCGGCCGTGAAGAAATCCTATCCGACCTCCTCGCAAGGAACGATCCTATGCCGACTCCTGTTGCCATTCTTGCATCGAATCTGGAAGACTCGGAAAAAATCCGCGCCGAGCTGGCACCTGAGGAATTTCTTGAACTCACAGTGCAAATCGGAAATGCCGTGAAAGAAATCCTTGTCCGATCTCAAGGCGTATTTGGCAGGCATTATGGCGATGGTTTTACCTACATTTTTCTCGGTGACAGGGATCCTCAGTATATTTCCAATGCCATCCATTGCGCGCTTGATATACGCGAAAGCATAAACGAAATCAGCCATAATTTAAATAAAGTACAGACATTACCCAGGCCAATCCATTTAAATATCGGTATGGATGCCGGTCTCGCCTATCTGGGTAATGCTTATTCCGTGTCAGGTTTGGAGTGGTCTTCGACGGATGAAGTTTCGGTAAGATCTAAGTGTGTTTCACGGTTTGCCTGCAAAGGCTCTATCCTGGTAACGAAAAACCTCATGGTTCATCTCAACCGGAAACAGCGCCGAATATTCAAACACGGTATCCGCAGTGTATTGGGAGATAGAGAAATCGTATTGGATGGGAAATTTGCCCGTATTGCCGACCTGATATCCACAAAAGAAGATGATCACAGGCGATTCGCAGACATTTTCACTGTGCCCGTCACAGAAATCCTTGACCGGACCGTTGATATGATTGCCGATGAGAAATCCCTGAACAAATCCCCGAAAAAGACTTGAACCGGAAATGGTTTATTGGTAACATGCGCCGCAATTGGAACGGGATGATACCATGCGGGTTGTGGTGCAGAGGGTAAGCCGGGCAGCAGTCCGGGTAAATGATCAGCTCATCTCCCAAATCGGACAAGGCATTCTGGTTTTTCTGGGTATCGAGAAGGGTGATCAGTCTTCCGATGCCGACCTTCTATTGGAAAAAGTTGTCAACCTCCGTATATTTGAGGATTCGGATGGAAGGATGAATCGATCTCTCCTTGACATTTCCGGAGAGATGCTCGTCGTTTCCCAATTCACCCTTATGGCGGACTGTCAGAAGGGAAGGCGGCCGTCTTTCATTCGTGCCGAAGATCCTCAACCGGCTCGCGGCCTTTATGAATACTTCCTTCAGAAAGGAAGGGATAAATTAGGGAAGGTCGCTGCCGGAGAATTCCAGGCAATGATGACCGTTGAGATTCATAACAGCGGTCCGGTGACTATTCTCATGGACAGTAAAAATAAAATATAGTGGGCGACTCTATGATTCATCAGGAATGTGACGTAATTCCGGTTTGTGACATCTGGATTGACAAAGAAGGCACCTGGTATTTCAGGGGTGCCGAGATGTTTCGGCGTGAAATTGTCAATTTATTCTATCAGAACCTTGTGAAGGATCCCTTCGGACGCTATATGATCGTACTGGAAGACGATCAATGTTTTCTGGAAGTGGAAGACGTGCCGTTTGTGGTTCGTTCGGTCCATCTCGACTGCGATATACCCGGTGACCATGCAATCATTTTACACCTGTGTGATGAAAAAATGGAAAAGCTCGATCTTTCAACACTGAGAATCCGTGACGGCAATGTCCTTTACTGTGCTGTCCGGAACCGCCAGTTCGAAGCCCGTTTTTCGAGAGCGGCCTATTATCAGTTTACGCAGCATGTCGAATATGACCCGATATCGGACGAATATTATATTGCTCTGAACGGGCATCGCCATATACTCATAAAGGGAGGACCATCATGTTAGGAGACCCAACGAGAGAAGCTTTGACTTTTGATGATCTGCTTCTCATTCCTGCAGCATCTCACATCATGCCTAGGGATGTGGATACCTCTACATTTTTGACCAGGAATATTCGCCTCAATATACCTATAGCAAGTGCTGCCATGGATACGGTTACCGAATCGGCCACAGCCATTTGTATGGCTCAGGAAGGGGGAGTCGGTATTATCCATCGTAACATGAGTATTGAGAGACAGGCTATTGAAGTGGACAAAGTAAAGAAATCCGAAAGTGGAATGATCGTAGATCCCATAACGATCGAGCCCGAACAGAAAGTAAGGCAGGCCCTTGATCTCATGAACAAGTACCGGATATCGGGTGTTCCGGTGGTCAAGAATGGTAAACTTGTCGGTATTCTTACGAATCGGGATCTTCGCTTCGAGGAAAATCTCGATCAAACCGTAGCAAACGTTATGACCAAAAAGAATCTTGTAACGGTCACATCTTCCATCAGTCTGGATGAATCGAAAAAACTTCTTCATAAACACCGTATCGAAAAGCTTCTCGTCGTGGATGAGCACTTTAACCTCAAAGGTTTGATCACCATCAAGGACATAGAAAAAATAAAGAAATATCCAAATGCGTGCAAGGATACTTTGGGACGGCTTCGCGTCGGTGCCGCAGTGGGTATCCTTGACAGGGAAGCGCGGGTTGACGCCCTGATGGCATCCGGTGTAGATGTGATAGTTATCGACACCTCGCACGGCCATTCCGCTTCGGTCCTTGATGCCGTTCGAGATACAAAGAAAAACTTTCCCAACTGTGAACTGATTGCAGGCAATATCGCCACCGCAGAAGGAGCAAAAGCCCTGATCGAAGCAGGTGTGGATGCCGTGAAAGTCGGGGTTGGGCCAGGCTCCATTTGTACCACGCGTATCATAGCAGGCGTCGGCATTCCTCAGATGAGCGCCATCAGGGATGCTTGCCAGGTAGCTCTCCGTTACGACATCCCCATCGTGGCTGACGGAGGAATTAAGTTTTCCGGCGATATCACAAAAGCTATTGCGGCTGGAGCCAATTCGGTCATGATTGGCGGCCTGTTTGCCGGGACCGAGGAAAGCCCGGGTGAGACAGTTCTATTTCAGGGGCGCAGCTATAAAGTATACCGGGGAATGGGCTCACTTGAGGCCATGAAAGAAGGGAGCCGCGACAGGTATTACCAGGATGATATCGAGAGTAATTTGAAGTTGGTCCCGGAGGGAATAGAAGGACGGGTTCCTTTCCGGGGATCCCTTTCCGCCAGTTTACATCAACTAATTGGAGGACTGAAAGCTGGAATGGGCTATACCGGCTGCAGAACCATCCAGGAGCTTCGCGAAAAATCGGCTTTTGTCCGCATTACATCGGCAGGCCTTCGTGAAAGCCATGTTCACGATGTTATCATCACAAAGGAAGCGCCCAATTATTGGCTGGACTGATTTTCCCCCAGAGTTTTGAGAATACAGGTTTGTCTAATGCCGGCAGATTTCGTTCATCTTCACGTTCATACCCAGTACAGTCTATTGGACGGTGCAATCCGTCTAAAGGATTTGATTAAACAGGCAAAGGATTACCATCTCCCCGCCCTGGCCATAACAGACCACGGTAATCTCTTCGGTGCAATCGACTTTTATAATCAGGCAATCACCGCAGGAATCAAACCGATCATCGGCTGCGAACTCTACGTCGCGCCGGGCAACCGTCTCGAAAAATCGTCGAGCAATGACGAAACTTCCCATCATCTGATTGTGCTTGCTGAAAATGCCATTGGCTATAAGAACCTGCTAAAGCTCTCCAGTGCAGCATTCATAGAAGGATTTTATTATCGGCCCCGTGTCGACAAGACCCTGCTTGCCGAGCATCACGAAGGATTGATCGGCATGAGTGCCTGCCTGCATGGTGAGATTGCGAACTGTGTTATCCAGGGAAACGACACGGCTGCCGTTCGTGCAGCGGAACAGTACCGGGATATATTCGGGAAGGATCATTTCTTCCTTGAGATCATGGAAAATGGCCTTGCGGAGCAGAAAACAGCCAATCAGCGGCTTATGGAAATTTCCCGCCAGCTTTCCATACCGCTGGTTGCCACAAACGACTGCCATTATCTGAAGCGGGAAGACGCACAGGCCCATGAAGTTCTTCTATGCATCCAGACGGGCAAAACCCTAGAGGATAAGGACCGCATGCGATTTTCGACGGACCAGTTTTATTTCCGATCTCCGGAGGAAATGCAGGCCCTGTTTTCTTATTGTCCGGAGGCAATAGAAAATACTTTGCGTATTGCGGACCGCTGCCGGACAGAGCTTACTCTTGGCCAGATTTATCTCCCTAAATTTGAAATAGACAACGGTAAAACCCTCGATGCTCATTTGGGCCAAATTGCCCATGAGGGGTTGGAGAAGCGTATGCCGTCCATCCTGAAGGGACGCGATGGAGACCTTCGCAAGAAATATGAACAGCGGCTAGAAGATGAACTTAAGATGATCCAGGCCATGGGTTTTGCAGGCTATTTTCTAATTGTGGCTGATTTCGTTAATCATGCAAAAATGAAAAATATACCGGTCGGCCCCGGCAGGGGATCTGCTGCCGGATCGCTGGTAGCTTATTCGATCGGGATAACTAATATCGACCCCATCCGTTACAACCTGTTTTTCGAACGATTTCTCAATCCTGATCGGATCAGCATGCCGGATATCGACATTGATTTCTGCCAGGAGCGGCGGGATGAAATCATAGCCTACGTAACACAGAAATATGGAAAGGACAGGGTTGCCCAGATCATCACATTCGGAACGATGCAGGCCCGGGGCGTCATTCGCGATGTCGGACGCGTGCTGAACTTTCCCTATGGGGAAGTGGATGCCATCGCCAAGCTCGTGCCGAACATCCTCAATATCTCGTTGGAATCTGCCTTGGAAATGGAGCCGCGGCTGCGGGAAGCGACGGAAAAGGATGAACGCATCGCACAACTGTTAACCCTATCACGTGCCCTGGAAGGCCTCAACCGCCACGCTTCGACCCACGCTGCCGGCATTGTCATTTCCGACATACCCCTGGTCGAGCACGTCCCCCTTTATAAGAACCCTAAGGATAATAGCATCGTGACTCAGTTCACCATGAAGGATATCGAAAAAGTGGGGCTGACGAAATTTGATTTCCTGGGACTTAAGACTTTGACCGTCATTAAGAATACGCTTCAATTTATCCGGGAGAGCAAAGGCGTGGAAATCGATCTCGATAACCTTACGCTCGACGATCCGAAGACCTATGAGCTTCTATTGAGAGCGGACACGGATGGCGTATTCCAGTTGGAAAGCTCGGGAATGAAAGACACACTGGTCCGCTTAAAACCGGTATGCATCGAGGATCTCATCGCCTTGATTTCCCTGTATCGCCCTGGTCCCATGAACAACATCCCGGATTTCATCAATCGGAAACTGGGTAAAACAAAAATTTCCTATGAGGTTCCTGAATTGGAGCTTATTCTGAAGGAGACATACGGAGTCATTGTTTACCAGGAGCAAGTCATGCAGATCGCTTCCGCCATAGGGAATTACACCATGTCCGAAGCGGATATACTGCGCAAGGTCATGAGCAAAAAAAAATCCTCTGAAATGGAAAAAGAAAAACCAAAGTTTCTCAGTGGGGCAAGAAAAAGAAAAATCCCGGAAATTGTGGCTGCACGAATCTGGGAGCAGATGGAGACCTTCGCAGAGTATGGCTTTAACAAATCCCATTCAACAGCCTATGCCATGATCTCCTACCAGACGGCTTACCTGAAAGCGCATTACCCGGTCGAGTTTATGGCTGCCCTCCTGACGTCTGAAAAAGATAACAGGGACAAGATCATTCAGCATATAAACGATTGCAAGGATACCGGGATCGATGTTTTGCCTCCCGATATCAATGAGTCCGTCAGTGATTTCGGCGTCGCCGGAGAAAATATCCGATTCGGTATGGCAGCCGTCAAGAATGTCGGGGTAGGGGCGATAGAAACAATCCTTGAGGCAAGAACCCGGGGCGGAAAGTTTAAAGACTTTGTGGATTTCTGCTGCAGAGTCGATTTGAGGCGCGTCAACAAGCGGATGATCGAAAGTTTAATCAAGTGCGGCGCCTTCGATTCACTGGGCCATACACGCCGTTCCCTGATGTCGTCATATGATTCGATGATTGAGGCTGTTGCCCGCAGGCAGAAAGATCAGATCTGCGGCCAGGAGAGTTTCCTGGACGATTTCGATCAGCAATCTCAATCAGGAAACACCATGATCAACGGGATGAACCTGATAAATGGTAAAGATGATAAAGAATGGGATCAGAAGGAACGTCTTGCCTATGAGAAAGAAACTCTGGGTTTCTATATTACCGGTCATCCGCTTCGGTCTTACGCAAACCGTATCGGTCTGGTAACCACCGCGGATTCGGAAACGATCCGGGGTAAGAAAGACAGAGAAGCGGTAACCATTGCCGGGGTCATTACGAATATTCGGGATATGAAAACAAAGCGCAAGGAGAATATGGCACAGGTTACGCTGGAAGACCTGAAAGGTTCCGTCACGGCCATCTTCTTCGCAGAACCATACAAGAAGGCATATGATCTTCTCCATTCCGACGAGCCGATTCTCATTAAAGGTGTTCTGGATGTCGCTGAAGAAGATGTCAAGATCCTTGCATTGGAGGCCATCCCTCTGTCATCCGCTCTCGATCAGCCTTTCAAGACGGTTCGTTTTATGCTTGATCTCGATCATATTTCAGCGGAAGATCTGGAATCGCTCCGTGAGCTTCTCCATAAATTTCCCGGGAAAGGCAATGGCTATCTTCATCTCCGGAACGACCATACGGAAACCGTTGTTTATCTCGGTGAAAACACCCGGCTTGAGTTGTCTACAAAGTTGAAGAAAGCGGTGGACCAGCTATTAGGAGAAGGAACGACCCGCTTCGTCTGAATCCATTTCCAATATCACGAAGCAAAATATGAAGTACCATGAGCGGACATACAGGAAACGGATGGAGGTAAAGCATCTCGTATCCTTTGAGGTTTGCGTCCGTGAGACGGATCTCATGATTTTTGCGGACCGTGATCTTACACAGGAAGCCCTCCGTTCCGTCCATTATTTCAGAACCCATATTGAATCCTATATTCTTCAAAACCCCTCCTTTGAAACATCCCTTATCCCACTTCCTCTTGACGGCAAGGCACCTCCTATTGTTCAGGAAATGCTTTATGCGGGAAAACTTGCCAATGTCGGGCCTATGGCCTCCGTAGCCGGTGCAATCGCAGAATTCGTTGGTCGGGATTTACAAAGATCCTGCGTGAATGTTATTATTGAAAATGGCGGCGATATCTATTTGAATTCCGGTAAAGACTTGAAGATTGGCATTTTTACGGGAGAATCAACACTGAGTGACCGCATTGCCATTCGCATACTCGCGGCGCAGATGCCATTGGGAATATGCACGTCATCCGCTACAGTTGGTCCGTCATTGAGCCTGGGCAAGGCGGATGCCGTATGCATCGTCTCGAAAAATACAGCTTTGGCTGATGCAATGGCGACATCTGTGGGGAATAGTGTAAAGTGTAAAGACGATATCCGGGAGGCCCTTGAGTACGCGGTCTCAATTCCAAATATTATTGGTGCAGTAATCATTATCGATGATGCGGTTGGAGTAAAAGGAGACTTACAGCTCATCAAATTCTGATGGTGAAGACATAAGGAGAGGGAGCCTCGCAATGACATTGTGGCAAGAACTCATCATTGATTCAGGCTCTATTTGTATCAACCCACATTCGGATACTTTGCATTAAGATTAGTTTACATAACATATCTTATAGGGCATAGTATTTTATTACAAACCCTCGTCGGCGAGTTTTCTGATCAGTTGCAGCTGCTTTTCCGTCAGCTTTCGTGGGACGTCAATTATAATCTTGACGTACTGATCGCCTTTTCCGCCGCCTTTCAGATGCGCCACACCCAACCCCTTCATTCTGATTTTTGTTCCGTTTTGAGTTCCCTGGGGTATTTTGATTCGTTTTTTGCTTCCATCAAGCGTTGGTACTTCAAGCGTGGATCCCAGTGCGGCTTGCGTAAACGAGATGGTTTTATCGATGTACAGGTCATTCCCATCACGCGCAAATAGCGGATGAGGCAGGATTTGTATGTTCAGATAAAGATCGCCTGGCGGACCGCCTTGGTAGCCAGGTGACCCCTTACCGGTCAATCTCAGTTTTTTCCCGGTATCAATTCCCGGAGGAATTTTTACACTAATTTCATCCACATGATATTCTTTTTGAAGTGCCAGTTTTTTTTCCGATCCGAATACGGATTCCTCAAGAGTGATGGCCAAATTATATTGCAAATCCTGGCCTTTATAGGACACAGGCTGCTCATAACCGCCGGATGTCCCGAAATGTCCAAACAGATCGGCAAATGGATCACCGCCAGCCTGCTCAAACCCGCTTCTCCTGGATCCCGTCCGGAACCCTCTTCCGCCACCGCCCAAACCAAAGCCCAAATCTCTCAGGATATCGTTTAAATCAACATTCCTGAAAATATCTTCCTGGCTGTATTGCTGCCGGAACTGGTCAGCCGAGCCAAAACTATCATACTGCTGCCTTTTTTCTGCATCACTCAATACGGCATAAGCTTCCGATATCTTTTTGAATTTCTCTTCCGCTTCCTTATTATTCGGATTCCTGTCCGGATGATATTTCAGTGCAAGTTTACGGTATGCTTTTTTGATGTCATCTGTGGAAGTTTTTTTGTCAACGCCAAGCAACTTGTAATAGTCTTCAGCCATTTTTTTCCTTTTTACTCATGATTAAATGTGACTTAGAGCCCCCTGCCCTGTTGAACTATTTGTATTTCCCATAATATCCACGCTGGCCGTCTTGTCAAGATTGCATTGGATTCACCACAGAACATTATCTCCCACAGGATCTGAAAACCGCTGCTTACCATGGATATATACTACCGGTGCGAGGTCCATCTCTTCACTCTCATGAATCAGACGATCCGTCGTGAGAATATACCCTCTGACAAACCCATAGCGGGAAACGGCTTCCAATGCGTATGCCGAACAGCTTGGATTCATACGGCAGCGGTTTCCGCCAACCGGAGATATGAATGTGCGATAAAAGTTTATGGATACCTTCATCAGGTAAGCAGGCGGAGAAAGAGTCTCCACCGTCTCAATTGGTACCTTATCTTTTATAGTTGTATTACTAAAAGTCCAGGGCTCGAAAGAATGATCATCGGCTATTACCAAGTCGGGTACAGAGAAAATGATCGAAAAGATGATTGCAAGAGCAATAAAATTTCTATTCATGATGTACCTGTCTAAAAATGAAAATTAAAAATAAAACAATAGTATGATTTTTGCGGATCATATGAAAGAGAGATTGCATTTTCACTCTGTAATTTCCTGATATACTCCTCCTGCATTCTTTGATTGTACTTATAGATGCTGTTGACGGCACTATAAATGTTCCCTGCATACCACCCGACTTCAAAGAAAGCCAGTATTCCCCCCAATACCGGCTGGTCCTGGTAAAAGGATTCCACAGCGGCCCAGATAAAAGCGCCGTTTAAAAGAAAAGAGACCAGCGCATCCCTTGGTCGTTCCGCATATAGATGACCTGCACCGGGGAGGATGGCGGCAAGTGTACCGGCCAGGGTCGGCGATTTATAAGGAAGCCTGTCCACCCGCTCAAGTCCCTCGGCATAATTCCGTGCGGAAGATGCAAGGCTACTATCCGGAGTCATTGCTAGAAGTAGATTTTTCGCCTTAATCCACTGTCTCTGATCCATGTAAATTCGGGCACTCTGATATATGGCCTGATCCCTCAACAATCCATCAGGATTTTTGTAGATCTGTATGAAGGTAGTGAGTGCGTCTTCATATAATCCGGCCTGCTTTTCGCACATTCCTTTCAGATAAAGTGCCTGCGTTGCAAGTTTGCTGACTGGATAAGCAGTCATGAACGCTGTAAACGCTTCCCTACCCTCAAGCCATCGCCGGGCTTTGTAATATGATTCGGCCACTTTGAACAAGGCTTCCTCGGAACGGTGATCAGACAAATAAAGAAAACGGAATCTCTTGAATTCTCCTATCGCCCTATAGTAGTCACCCTCTTCGAATAAGGCACCGGCGAAGGAGAAGAGCTGGTCCGCCTCCAATCCTCCCGCCCTCGCAATAACGGGTGCCGACAGTATGATCAGAAAGAAGGGTAGGACCAGTACAGAATAAAATATGCGCATGGTTCACTGATTGTCAATTGATAATTGGTCATTGATCATTGAAAAGCTTCCGACCGAGACGAAATGCCTTCAAATTCACTCCCACGGTCTTTTCGGGAAATGATTTTTTTAAAACCTTCTCCCATGAAGAGATATCAAGATCGAGGTAATTGGATAAGACTCCAAGGAGGGCTGTATTGCTCGTTCTTCTATTCCCGGCCTGATTGGCCAGGTCACCGGCATCGACAGAAACTGCTGTCTTGAATAGATCGAACACCCTGTGAATCACATCCTGCGGGTATGGAACATCACCGAGATTGACAGAGGGAGGGTAGATTTCCTCTATATTGATGATGACCAGGCCGTTCTCTTTTAAATAGTCCAGGTAGCGTAAGGTTTCCATCTTCTCAAAAGACAAGAAAATATCCACATCCCCTTTCTTTGCAAGCGGTGAATAGACTTTCCTGCCGAAAAGCACATGGCTGGTGACGCATCCTCCTCTTTGAGCCATACCATGGACTTCGCTTTTTTTTACATCATAGCCCTCTTCCATCATGACTTCACAGAGGATGTCACTGGCCCGGAGAATTCCCTGTCCGCCTACCCCGGCCATCAGGAGGCTTCTCACTTCTTCCTTCATTATTGATTCTCCTCTCCAATGGCTCCAACCTTGCACAGCTGGCTGCATACGGAACAGCCGTTGCAAAGCACCGCATCGATAACGGCCATACCCTCCTGTTTCTTCGCATTTTTTCTATAGGTATCAGGTGCCATGTCGGCAAACTTTTTCCAGGCAATGGGCGGACATCCGAGACTGATACAGGTCCTACATCCAATACATTTTCCCGGATTCACCCTGAGAGGCTTTTGCGCCTGTTTTGCTTCCCTTTTGAATAGAACACAAGACCTTCGTGCTATCACAAGCGATGGACTGGGATTTGCAAGCTCCTCTTTCATAACGGTCCTTA
>JBEKJA010000042.1:0-11842 GCA_050011475.1 Syntrophales bacterium | reverse complement strand
GAATTCCCGCGACTCTGCCGTCTGGCGCAATATTCCCCCGGGAGCCATGGAAGATGGATCTGTCGCTCCGCGGGACACCTGTAGAGATGAAATTCTTCGAACGAGGCGCCCCTATACCGGCATATGTTTGCCCATGGAATCTGGATATGGGATCTATCCGATAAACCCTGTGAACATTGATATCGTTGAAATGGTTTGAAACAAATGCAACTCGATTGTTTATAGTGACGATTTTATGGAAGTCATGAAGAATGAAGTAACCGGGAAACCAGAACCAAAAATACCAGAAGGGATAGGGTATCCAGGCATATAAGTAATAATAGTTAGGAGGTGGTGCATAGCATGTAATTACAGGCGGCCCTTCATCAGCATAATAGGTGTTGACCGCGGACGGATCAGGGTAATTCTCAGACTCGGGAGGCTCGCCTTCGTAAGCCTGACCATCCGCATATGGGTTGACTGGCAAACCGGAATCGACAGTAATATCATTCAACCTCTTAAGTGCTTCATCCCTGTCAATGGACAGCTTATTCGAATCTGCAGCATTGGCCACTGCGGTTTGCAGCTCGCCGATTATATCGGGAGTAACTGGATAATCGGCAATCCAGCCATTTCTCGGTGCGATACCGGCTCCCCCGAGCTTGCTTTCGGCCTCAACTTCATCTTCGGTCCATCCCACGTCCAGTATGGCATCCAGCTTGACGGCAAAGGCTCCTTCACGGACCAGGGGTGTCCCGATGGGTGGGGTGCTTTGAGACTGTGCATGCAATAACGCCGGGATCAATAGGAGAACAAGACCGGCAGCAAGGACTCCAACTTTTCCGAAATGAATTTTTCCCATGATCTCAGTTCTTCCGATGCATCCCGGGATTGTCCCTCGCATGGGCTCAGAGAGCATATTGTGGCCTGATGCTCCAATCATTTCCCCATAAAAATCGGGACGGCAAAACCAAAATATTCTTCAACTTTTTTAAAATTATCATCCACAGCCGACTTGAATTCAGCTCTTCTCCTGGCGCAGTTCTGTTCCCATTCACGGATGACCTTCTTCCCTTCCTCCGGAAACCAGGGCGCCTGGTTCAGATACATGTTGAACATTTTTTCCGCCTGTTCCTGCAGAATGGTCATCGTATTGAATGAATTATCAAAAGATGTCTTATATAAAGATACAATCTGTTTTGGGGTCTCTTGCTTCTCCATATTTTATTCCTCCTATTGACTGATGTCTATTTAAAGAGTTTGGCGGCAATTTCTGCGACATGTTTCCCCTGATACCGGGCTGCATTCAACTCATTTTCACTGGGCATTCGTGCACCATCGGATCCTGCAATTGTGGAAGCGCCATAAGGGGAACATCCGGTGATTTCATCTATCCGTGTCTGGCCTGTAAAGGCATATGGAAGACCAACCACAATCATGCCGTGATGCAGCAAGGTGATATGAAAGCTTAGTATAGTTGATTCCTGGCCCCCATGCTGAGTGGCACTGCTTGTAAAGACGCTTCCGATTTTTCCCACTAGTGCATTCTTCGCCCACAAACCACCGGTTGTGTCGAGAAATTGCCGCATCTGCCCGCACATATTTCCAAATCGTGTCGGGGTGCCGAATATAATGGCATCGGCTGAGGCCAGATCATCGACCTTGCATATTGGCACGTGGGCAAACATTTTCTGTGCTTCGAGTGCCCCCATTTTTTTAAGAATTTCCTCTGAGAGAGTTTCCGGTACACGGCACATGTGAACGACAACGCTATTAACTTTTTTTGCACCTTCGGTTACCGCTTCCGCCATCCGGTGGATGTGGCCGTACATGGAATAATACACGACTAAAACTTTCATGATGGTTTTTCCCCTTTCCTGCTGGTTTTGTGAGAATCGTCCAATAACATAGAAAGTACGAAAAAAAGGGCTGGTAAGGCAATAAGGATTAAATGGCAGTGGATTGGCAGGTGATACCTACCATGTCCAGTCAAACCTGGCTCCCTGAAATTGACACCACCGTCACACTTATATTTATTAATTAATATCGATGGAGAGGAGTTCAGGGATGAATATAACTGAAGCGATAATGGCGCGAAAAAGCATCAGAAAGTTCAAAGAAAATCCAATTCCCAAGTCAGTCCTGAAAAAAATCCTGCAAATAGCGACGAGGGCTCCTTCGGCCATGAATACGCAGCCCTGGGAATTTACTGTGATAACCGGGAATGCGCTTGATGCAATAAGGGAGGAGAATGTAAAAAAACTCCACGCAGGGGAACTGCCGCAGCCCGAGCATCATATTATTGGGTGGCCCGGTGACAGCATATACCGGCGCCGGCAGGTCGAGCTTGGCATGGCGCTCTTTCAGCTTATGGGGATTCCCAGGGACGATATGAAGAAGCGCATGCTATGGACGGAACGGGGATTCCGTTTCTTTAACGCACCGGCGGCCATTATCATATCCACAGATACGGTTCTTGGAGAGGAAGGGCCGCTTCTTGGCCTGGGTGCGGTCATGCAGACGATCTGCCTGGCAGCTCTTGATTACGGTCTTTGGACATGTATCGAAGACCAGGGAGTCATGTATCCAGACGTTATCAGGAAATATATCAGTATTCCCGACAACAAAAGAATCATTGTGGCTGTAGCCATCGGCTATCCGGATGATGACTTCCCTGCAAACCGGCTTCTGAGCCACCGTGACCCAGTTGACGATATTACATCGTGGTACGGTGATAAGAGCGCAACACCGGAGGGGTGAGATCCGGATCTTCCAGAAGCTGCAGCGCCGCTTCGATAACGTCACGCTGCCGTTGCGGTTCTCCGGGACTGTCGAGCGGATAGCCATGTTTAAAGAAAACAAAGAGTGCCCGCGGAGGACGAACTTTCTCGGCCACGAAATAGAGCAATTGAATAACAACGGTCGAGATTCCCTGGCGTTCCAATTCAGCGGCGATCAGACTCACGGTCTGGTTGCACATCGGTCAGACCGGCACCAGAAGAGCTATATCGACACCATCCTCAACCAACTTTTGTACTGCCGCTGGTGCAGTCTTCTTGATAAGCCGCCCGGGTGCCGTAATCGAACCCATGCAGGAAAGGTGGCGGTGATTTACGGAGCCGATACGTCCCATTGCAGCCAATTCGCGTACACGGTCGATGGGAAAGACGAGGTTGAGGTCCTCCCGCATTCCGGAATGATCAAACGCCTCACTGCGATGGGATTCCACCAGCGTGCACACATCCACATCGGACGGGATGTCCCTGAAGCTTGTATCGCCCCCGCGAATACTAACGTCAAAAGAGGGTTGGCCCGGCAGAACGAAGCCGGCACTCGACACCAGGGCAAGCCGACATTGGGATAACGGCTTCCGAAGCGGAGTCCATGGGACCGGATCGATCCGCCGCCAGGGATATGCCACAAGGAACAGCCGGGTGGTCAGTGACAACTCGTTTAAATCGTCCATAATCAACCTTTAACACGTTGAGGCAGTTCAAAATAAACAATGACTAATTATACCTTCACTGATATATAATCAACCTATGAAAAGGAAACAGCTGATTGAAACCAATCTCTATCTGAAGGATATGAAAAAGTGCGACTGGAGATGTCTGCTGTAAAGACATCGAAGAGCAAATAGTCACGAATAAGAAGGCTACTTCCAGAAAAGACCCTATCACAATTTGAACAGGATTTTTGATAATTTCAAAAAAAGTTATGAAGTCGGCCCCTTTTTTTGTAGAGCCTCCAAGTGGATGTGCAACCGTGAAGAAAACTCCGGTGATGCTTCCCATGGCGTCCGAAGACTGCTGCTCTGTGATGGCTGAAGCTGAAATTTGTCTGCCAGGCCTGGATCAACCCTTTGTTACAAGCAGTGTCTCAACGCCGGTTGGCCTGTTGCCCCGGGTATCAGCCAAATTGCTGCGGAAAGATCACTGGGGTACGATCAGGGCCCGGTGGGGCATTGGAAGAATGAATTATACCGTAGAACCCGGTTTATATGCCCTCGGTTATCCTGACAACCGTTCACCTGTGTTGGTTTCCGCCAATTACAAGATGAGCTTTGATGAACTGCGCAAAACCCTGCCTGACAGGGATGCGTGGGTACTGGTTCTTGATACCAAAGGCATCAATGTCTGGTGTGCCGCGGGGAAGGGGACGTTCGGAACGGAGGAACTGGTCAGCAGAATCGCCTCAAGCGGCCTGGAAAAGATTGTCAGTCACAAGGAAGTCATTCTGCCACAGCTTGGCGCACCGGGCGTTGCCGCCCATATGGTCAGGAAACTCTCGGGATTCAATGTCAGATATGGTCCGGTTCTGGCTCGGGATATTGGACGATACCTGGATACCGGGAAGAAGGCTACGGCTGCTATGCGTCACAAGACATTCACGCTGGCAGAGAGATCCGTTCTGATCCCCATTGAGTTTATTGAAGCCATGAAAGCGTTTCTCGTCATTGCACCGATCCTTTTTCTACTTGGCAGTGTTGGCGGCCCTGGTGGATTCTGGCCGAATGCCCTCCATTCGGGTTCTTTCTCCGTGTTAGCATTTTTCAGCGCTTTTTTGACAGGGTCTGTATTCCATCCCATTTTATTGCCCTATCTTCCGGGGAGAGCTTTCTCGGTAAAAGGTTTCTGGCTGGGGCTGGCGGCTGCTTTGCTGTTGGTATACTTTGGAGGTTATGATATGAATATGTGGCCGGGACGCATGGCGGCCCTGGCGTGGCTGTTGATAATTCCAGCGGTATCGGCCTACCTGGCAATGAACTTTACCGGCTGTTCCACGTACACATCCCTTTCCGGTGTGAAGAAGGAAATGCGCTGGGCGTTACCCGTTGAGATAACCGCTGGCGCAAGCGGTCTTTTAATGTGGGTTGCATCGCGGTTAGTCACTTAGAGGTCGGCCATGAATAATCTGGTATATCTTAAAGATGTTGTAACATTGAAACTCAATGAAGATAAATGCACCGGTTGTGGAATGTGCCTGGAAGTATGCCCGCATGATGTACTGAAAATGAACGGCAGACGCATCTATATCCACAATCGCGATGCCTGTATGGAATGTGGAGCCTGCAGCAGGAATTGTCCATTCGATGCCGTATCTGTTCAATCCGGGGTCGGCTGTGCAGCAGCTGTGATCAACGGCCTGCTGGGCCGGACTGACAGTGCATGCTGCTGCGTCAGCGAACCCGGCAATCAAACCTCCTGCAACAAAGACGCAGCCTGCTGTTGACAGGCCGGGATAATCATGGCGCAGAGGTCGTCATCACATCACCCAATTTTATTTCCGGGTGCCGGTATCGCTCATAGCGGGGGGTTCTTTTCCCGTATTGAATTGCCTCTTTCGGGCACCAGTGGATACATGCGAGACACTGTTCACAATGATGAAGCCATGAGGGTTTCCCATCTATTAGCTCGATATTTGCACAGGGGCAGACCAAATGGCAGATGCCGCATGAATTGCATTTCTCGTCCACCCAGAAGCTTTTGTCCATTGTGGGGACGTATGGGTAGGATATTCTGTAAATCATGGAAAACAATATATTCTGCCACAAGGGTCCCCTCTCAACAGGTTTTTGTTCCGCTTTGGCAATCACGGGGGCGTTGACCGTAAGTTTTCTGCTTGCGGTATCAATCCTCTTCATACGCTGCTCGAGCGGTCCGGGGCCGCCCCAGGGAATGTAGTTGGAGGGCATGACAATATTGAATCCAGATGACAGAAATAATCCCCGGCTATTCCCCAAAAGCTTTTGCAGTTGAAGCAGGGTAGCGGCAACCTGACCGGCATTAACGGCGATAGCAAAGCAATATTTCGAAGTGTCTTGAACCAGGGTATTTACAAACGCAATCACCCTCCTCGGCAGACCCCATATATGAACCGGGAATATCAGGCCGACGGCATCGGCATGGCTTTCGATAGGATTGTCACCCATTCGCGAAATCGAACGTATGGATACGCCACCAAGCTCCCTTCCAAGTGTGCGGGCTGCCCAGAGCGAATTACCTGTACCCGTATAGTAAAAAAGATCTGTTTTCAAACCCTCACCTTTGTCATTCATTTCCGGTGAAACTTTATATATTGAGTCAGATTCTTCAACTGGAGAATGAAAAGGGACCTTGCCTATTGATTATTATATGGGGTATCATATCATCCATGAATTCGAAAACAGTCATCAGACATAAAGCCAGGAAGGTCGGGTTAGCTCTCGGAGGGGGTGGTGTACGGGGGTTCGCACATGTCGGGGTATTGAAAGCTCTTGAACAGAATGGCATTCCAATCGATTTGATCGTCGGGTCCAGTGCAGGTGCATTATTTGGGGGTGCCTATGCGTGTGGAGATTCCCCGCAAATGATCAAGAGCAAAATGGATGCTTACATTTGCAGCCCCGAATTCCAATCTTCAATGATTAAATCTTTTGGCCTTACGATTGTGGATCATGCGCCCAAAGGTCCCATAAAAAGAATTCAATATTTGATAAAAAACCGTTATTGCATGGTCAAGGCTCTATTCAGACCTGCCGTCCTTCCCACGGAAGATTTTCAGTCCCTGATCAATTATTTCATCCCGGATATCGATATTCAACAGACCCTCGTTCCGTTTCGTGTGGTAACCACCGATTTGATAACAGGCGAAGCGGTGGTTTTTTCTCAGGGGCCTCTTAGACAGACAGTATTGGCCAGTTGTGCGTTTCCGGGCGCCATAGAACCCATAAGGCAGGGTGAATGGATATTGGCTGATGGCGGAATTGCATGCATGGTTCCTGTTCACGCCGCGAGAGAAGCAGGTGCGGATATCGTAATAGCGGTTTCAGTCGATCGTGACATATCGAACAACTGCATTTTAAATACGGCCCAGGATGTTGTCTATCGTGCCGGGTCAATTGCTGCTGATAAATTAAGGGAATTGGAGCTTCAGGGTGCGGATGTCGTCATACGGCCGCAGATCGGAGATATGCATTGGATGGATTTCCTGCAGTTGGGGGAGCTCACCCGTATGGGAGAGGATGCTGCGAGAGAAGCAATTGATGGTATCCATAAGGCATTACGCCTCCCCGATGAAGTCTCTCCTGTAAAAAAATGGATGCTGGCCGTCAAAGGAGCTTTAAAGTCGTATCTGCATATTAATAAATAAAAAAAAGGTGTGACATAGGAGCGGAATGATGGAAGGAAAGACAGTCAATGAAAGCATTGTCATCATGGCCCAACAAATGAATCCCCAGGATGCAAATCCTGCCGGGAATGTTCATGGCGGAGCGATCATGAGATTGATCGATACGGCGGCTGGTGCTGCAGCCAGCCGGCATGCCAGGAGCAACGTAGTCACTGCATCTGTTGACCGATTGGACTTTTACCATCCTGTGTTTGTCGGTGACTTTGTTACCCTTTGGGCGAGCCTGAACTTTGTAGGAACGAAGTCCATGGAGGTGGGTGTTCGGGCGGAATCCGAAAACCTGTTAACCGGTGAGAAGCGCCATACTTCAACCGCCTACCTGACATTTGTGGCGCTTGATAAAAATGGACGCCCCATGATTTTGCCTCCATTAATCTTGCAGACGGATACTGAAAAACGGCGCAGCCAGGAAGCAAAAGTCAGAAGGGAGATCAGGCTTGCGCAGAAGACGCAGGAAAAGGCATGTTGAATAGATTATCAGGGGTCATTGGGGGGGTGATTTTTCATACTCGGCTTCAACAAAGATCCCTATGCCGCCTCTTACGGTAAAATCGGCCGTTATCTTACACCAGCGCGGTGACAGGGCGGCAACAATGTCATCCAGGATGGCATTGGTAACATGTTCATGGAATGCCCCTTCATAGCGGTAGGTTTGCAGATAGAATTTAAGGGACTTTGATTCGAGGATAAGCTTATCCGGAGTATATTGGATCGTGATGACTGCGAAATCCGGCTGTCCGGTTAAAGGGCACACACAGGTGAATTCTTCTGTATGCATGGTGACGATATAATTCCTGCCAGGATGGTGATTGGGAAATGTTTCCAGCTTTCGGGACGGCTTGCTCTTTTTGCCCAGGAACGTTAAATGCTTAAGGTCTGCCTTGGTCGTCATTTTTTTCTCCATAACAATCCTCCTCATCGAGACAGATCGGTGTATGACCTATGCCTTACCCATACTGAACGATGGCACGATGCCGGTATCGGCAGGATTCGTTGTCTACCGCTGCCAACAGCTGTCCGCTGCCTCGTATTCTTCCATCAGGTTATCTTCAAGTTTCCGGCGGAACAATTCAAATTGACTCTCCTCCATGTTTTCAGGCACAGAATAAATTGTGCCAAATCGAAAAAGGACCTTGCTGAACGGCTTGGGAATCATGAATCGGTCCCAGCTATTGGCAATCCACGCGTTTTCATAAGAAACGATACCGGGACAGATGGCCGCACCGGCACTGTGGGCCAACAGGATCAGGCCCGGTTTGATGATATGCGGCGGGCCGGTGGGGCCATCCACGATGTGGCCGCCAACACGATGTTCCATAACTCCCTGAACCATTGCCTGCAGAGCTTCCCTTCCACCCCTGGAGCTGGACCCCCGTACTGGAATCCATCCTATATGCCGGACAACCTTCGATATGAAATCCCCATCGCGGCTCTGGCTGATCATGATACAGGGCGACCATTTAAAAATCCTCGGCAAAAAGAAACCGCCGAAGAATCTTTGATGCCAACTGGAGATAATGACCCGACCACCATTTTCCAGATGCTTCCGAAGCTTCTGTTCACCTTTAAATTGCACACGAAGGGTTTTGGCGTAAAGATTGAACAGATGATAGATGATGGAGGGAAGAAATGTGTTAATTAATAAATATTTCATTTTCTTTGCGGTGGACATGAATTGATTTCCTCTTACCTCTCCAATAATTCCCTCAATGCCGGTCGTATATAGACACCATCAAGATCGAGCGTTCTCAATATCTTCACCATGGTTTGGACTTTGCTTTTTTTTGTGGCTTTTGCATGGATGATTATGATGCGCTTCCCTTTTATAGTGCACAGACCGCCTAAACTCATCAGTTGCCCTTCTTTGACATTTTCAAATCGAACCGGTATCCCGAGCCTTCCGGCTAATTCCTCCAATTGTTCCAAGGCAACCCTGTCGTCCATCGGATGATTCGCCTTTTCAAATGAATACGGACCATAGTATATAGGTCCTACAATCGAACGGTCAACAAGGATTTAATGATAGGCGTCAGGAGAAAATTTCTGGTGTCATCATGATAATTTCTGTAATCGGGAGGCCGCAATGTCAAATATTAGAATAATTATATCCATCATCTGTCTACTCTCATTGTTTTTCATGGGTTGTGCATCTATGAAAATCAATCCGCAACAGGATCTTTTTCCGGGTGAGACCGTTTTTTATGAAAAGGATGTTGTTGTGAAGGTGAATATCAATCGGGATTTCCTTATGCCATATGCCTCCGGCCAATTGTGGTGGCTTCTGGCGGTGTCCGGTCAGGCAAGTATGGAAGGGGAAGTATATCTCACGAATTATCGTTTGATATTTAAATCCAATGACGTAAGCCAGCTGACGGGGAAATTTTCTATATTCCTGTCCACCATCGACAGGATCGATGACTCATCATTTTTTATTAATAAAGCGTTCAGCGTTTATTCGGGAGATGCAGTAAAATACGATTTTTCAACATGGGGCGGTGTGTCAAAATTCATTGATCTGGTTAACGAAAATAAAAAAGCAATAACCCCTGCCATGTTGGAGTATATAAAAAAGTTAGTTGTCGGTAATATGGCTGTTGTGGGGGACGGATTGAAGATCACACGCGTGGGAGACACATTCGGTCCGGTCATTTTATTGGGGGATGCACTCATGGAGGTTCCGGAGTCCTGCAGGAATGAGATGAACGCAGTCAACATCATCAATTTGGTTCTCCTAGTGAAACAGTGATTCCCATATTACAGACATTCACTGTATCCGCATGAGTGGCAGATTTGACAGCCTCCTTCGTGCTCAAGCCTGCCGCCACATTCTGGGCAGGCTCCCTTGTAAAGGGGGGTCTTTTCTATTTTTTCCACCATACCATTGGAAGACAGGTGAGTCTGAATAGCCTTGGCTACTGCGTCTGCGCAGGAGAGGACTTTATTTTCGCCAAATCCTGAATGTGAGTGACAGGAGATATCCAGGAGCTGCTTGATAACCTTAACAGGTTGAATGCCGCTGCGCCAGGCAAGAGAAACCATTCGCCCGATGGCCTCACTTTGAGAAGCCGCACAACCTCCCGCTTTGCCCATGGTGGTAAATAGTTCAAAAAGCCCGTCTTCATCTTCATTGACGGTTACATAAAGAGGCCCGCACCCTGTCTGCATCCGGTAGGTCCATCCTTTAAGGGTACTGGGGCGATCCCGAAAAACCTTCTTTCCTTTCGCCTGTGGCTCCTCCGTTGTCTCTACTGTGGAGAGGACCTGCCGATCCCTTGATCTGTCACGATAGATGGTGACACCCTTACAATCCAGTTGATAGGCCAGCTCATAGACCTTCCTTACATCTTCGATGGTGGCAGTCTGGGGGAAATTGACCGTTTTGCTCACGGCATTGTCCGTATGCTTCTGAAATGCGGCCTGCATCCTGATATGGTCCTCAGGGGTAATATCGTGAGCGGTGACGAAAATATTTCTCACATCAACAGGAATATCGTCCATACCTTGGATCGAACCATGCTCTGCTATCTTTTTCATGAGTGGCTCTGAATAAATGCCCCGCTCTTTCGCAATTCTTTCGAACTGGGGGTGAACTTCAATGAGAATATCATTGTCCAATACCTGCCTCACAAAAGATATGGCAAAGATGGGTTCTATCCCCGATGAGGCGTTTGCGATGATGGAGATCGTGCCGGTCGGCGCTATGGTGGTAATGGTGGCATTTCTTATCGGAGATTCGCCGCGTTGATCAAACAAAGATCCTCTGAAATTGGGGAATGCGCCTCTTTCTTTCGCAAGTGCTCTCGAAGCCTCGTGCCCTTCATCGTTGATGAATTTCATGATTTTCTCACCCAGGCCGATGGCTTCATCCGAGTTATATGGAATTCCCAAAACGATGAGCATATCGGCCCATCCCATAATACCCAATCCGATCTTTCTATTGGCGTAAGTCATCTCGGCAATCTGTCGCAGGGGATGACGGTTGAGTTCAATGACGTTGTCAAGGAAATGCACAGCCAAATGAACGACCTCTTTCATCCGCTGCCAATCGACTTTCCCGTCTTTTATCATTAAACCCAAATTGACAGAGCCTAGATTGCAGGATTCATAAGGCAGCAAAGGCTGCTCACCACAGGGGTTCGTAGATTCAATTGTGCCGATATGGGGTGTTGGATTATCCCGGTTCAAACGGTCAAGAAATATAATGCCCGGCTCACCATTCTCCCATGCCTGCTTCACGATTGAATCGAAAACTTCCCTGGCCTTTAAGTTCCCGGTGACCTGCCCGTTTCGCGGATTGATCAGCGGATACGACTGATCCTTCTTCAAAGCTTTCATGAAATGGTCGGTCAGCCCAACGGAGATATTAAAATTGGTTAATTGTGTCTGGTCGGTTTTACATTTGATGAAATCCAGGATATCCGGATGGTCAACCCGCAGAAGCCCCATATTGGCACCGCGGCGGGTACCCCCCTGTTTGATGGTTTCTGTTGCGACATCAAATACCCGCATAAAGGATATGGGCCCGCTTGAAATCCCGGTGGTCGATCTGACTGCATCGTCGTGGGGCCTCAAACTTGAAAAGGAAAACCCTGTACCGCCGCCTGATTTATGAATGAGGGCCGTGTATTTTACGGCATCGAATATCTCTTCCATGGAGTCGCCTACAGGCAGTACAAAGCATGCGGACAATTGG
>JBEKJA010000041.1:0-11852 GCA_050011475.1 Syntrophales bacterium | reverse complement strand
ATGGGTTTCTTCTCATCATATGCCTGACGAACATCGTCCCAAACCTTTATCTTGGTAGCCTTGTCACGTGAAAGAACCAGATTTCCGTCGGAATCCCTTCTGTCAATTAAAACTTCGATTTCATCACCGACAGATACCGTAATATCGCCGGCTTCATTCCGGACTTCACGAGCCGGTATATATCCTTCCGTCTTCCAGCCTACATCCACCATCACTGCATCACTGCCGATTTGAACAACCTTCCCGGTTACAATCTGCCCGAGTTGAACATCCTGAAGACTTTGTTCATAAAGCTCTCTGAAACCTATGTCCGTATGGGAAGATACGGCATTATCGGGCTTTTCGGATTCAGTCTTCGATACAGACTTTTCCTCTTTTGGATCTTCATTCATTTGTTGGATTGTTGAGTTGCTTTCGTTAACCATTCAATACGTACCCCCGATGAAATTATCGATATCCTTACCTTTTATCGACTAACACACCCTAAATCAAATAGCAAGTATTTTGATGGCTTGTCAAAAGTTTCAAATGCAACGGGGTCATTGCAAGGCAACGAGCAAGCCGCCGTAACCCAACTTTCGAAGTAATTGCGAGGCGGCGCGTACGACGCCGTGGCAATCTTATAAATGCCTTTTCACTTGGTAAGATTACTTCCTCACTTCGTTCCTCGCAATGACAAGAGAGGTATAACTTTTTCAATTTCCAGAAGCATGTATTCTACAACCTCTTGCGGATTCATCACTGTGGTATCCACAACCACGGCATTTTCCGGAATTCTAAGCGGTGCCAGCTCCCGGCTGCAGTCCTGTTGGTCCCTAGCTGAGAGATCTTTTTGTACAGCCTCATAATCCGCACTACCATGCCTTGATAAAAGCTCTTTGTAACGCCTCATGGATCTTTCCCTTGATGCTGCATCAAGGTAGAATTTAACATCCGCACTGGGGAACACGACCGACCCCATATCCCTTCCCTCCGCAACCAGGCCGCCCCGTGACCCGGCTTCACGCTGAATGGGAAGAAGAACTTCTCTCACCTGTTTGAAGGCAGAGATCTTGGATGCAAGCATTCCAAGATTTTCGGTGCGCAGCTCGTCACTGATATCCCGCCCATCGACGATGATTCGCATCAGATTTTTTTCGTGTTTTAGGTATATGGAATTCTTCATGCAGAGACATACAATGGTTTCTTCATCATCCGTTGAAATTCCACTGCCTAACACCTGCCATGCAACGGCGCGGTACAAAGCCCCTGTATCAAGATACATGTAAGACAGGCGATTTGAAAGCTCCCTGGCGACAGTACTCTTGCCCGAACCAGCCGGTCCATCAATAGTGATCAGAAGCAGTCGGTGATTCTTTTCCTTTGTCATGGGAGGATACATCATTTTTATTTTACAGTCATTCCTCAACGGGTAAGATCACATATACCATATCACTTTCTCGGAAACAACCTTTGTCCAAGTTCATCTTCAACGGCTTTTGTGAATTACATCGGAGCAGCAAATGAGGTTTTGAAAAAATAATTCAGATGGAACAGTTGGTGGGTAACCGCATGGCGCTTTCCCATAAAGTAGAGAGAAAGCGCCATGCGGTTAGAGTTTTTGTTTTTCAATAAGGGTTCAGTGACATTACATTATGGCTGCACCAAGAGCCCGATCCAATGTTAAGTTGTTTACGCAAGCCTCCGAGAAATCTGTTGCTATTCCAAACCCTTTTTCGACTGCTTTTTTCTCCTTCGGGTTCAGTATTTCCCAACCAATTCCATACGCAACACCAGTTAACACGATCCTCCTAAGCCCGCAATAAATCACATCGAGATATATCAAGACCTAAATAATGCAAGCCTGACGCAGTTGCTGCTGCTCCTTGTTCAAATGTTACATCTTTAAATATGATGGATTGGCCTTGTAGTAAGTATCCCACATTTTCACCATCTTTGATTGTCGTTCCACCTTTCTCTGGTCATACAATCGAAATTACGAAACCTACAATAACCACTGTAATCATCACTCCAAAGATTACGAGCAACGGTATCACGCATCCATTAGAAAGCTGATCTTTCGGCGTTTTTTCAATCTTTTTTCCCTTAACACTATGCCCTGTGGGGTAGGTGTATTTCAGGGGGTTGTTCAGGCAGTAGCTGTATGGATTGAGTGCCTGGATATCCGTGATGTCCGGCATCATCGTATCCACCCATTACAAAACGTCCGATTACCGGATCGTAATACCATGAACCATACCAGTATAAACCCATCTCCGCATCATACTCCTGACCGGTATTTCGGTAACCCGTCTCAGATGTTATCTTTGCTGTTCCCCTGGCCATCCCCAGCCAACAGTTGCCACGGGAGCTACTGTACGTCAGGGACAGCTTCGTGGTGGTCGCCTCGCTGCGGCCGGGTGCAACGACAATTGGAATGTACGCCTTCGCCGTACCGGTAAACCTGGAAACGCTGACGGAAACGCCGGAGGAGGCTCCGCTGTCCGCGCTCTTGTCCCTGTCTCCTGAGGATGCGGCGTTTACCTGCGCGGCATACACCTCACGCCCCAGTGTCCCAGCCAACTCCGCTGAAAGCAACTCGAAATAGGGAATCGAACAAATGGTAAATGCAACAACCAAATACCAGACACATGAACGACAACGAACCTTAAAATGAGTAATCATGGTACATCTCCTTTATTTGGATTCAAGACCGGCAACCCATGTGCCGGTATATAGTTCTTTGTTGGGCAGATGCCCTTTTACCCATTCTTCAAACAACATTTAACCACCTGATTATATTTAATAATTATAATGAGTTATACATGTCTATTGGTAATATAGGTCTATAGAACTGCCAACTTTAATGGCAGTTGAGACGTGGCTGCTGGCAAATGACACCAAGGCTATCTTGAATGATCTCTTGCTGGGTTGTTTAAAAGATTATATGTTAAAATAATAGATTAGAATAACAAGAATTGTGCATTTAGTTATGAAGCGAAAATTTATTAATATAAAATTCATGACGCAATTGATTGCCACAGGTTTAATCATCCTGACGGCGTCTCGTCCGGTTTTAGCAGAATTCACTATAGAGGATGAAAAGAAAGTCGGCAGAGAGTTTTATGAAAAAATGGTTAACTCGAATGAGCTGGTTGAAGATCCCAGGATCGTCGATTATGTGAGGGCTGTGGGTCAGCGAGTTGCATCCCAGTTGCCGGTTACACTGTTTGATTTTCATTTTTCCGTAATTCGGAGTTCCGCCGTGAATGCCTTTGCCACGCCGGGCGGGTATATCTACGTCAATAGCGGCCTGATCAGTCTCGTGGAGAAGGAAAGCCAATTGGCATCTGTCATGTCCCATGAAATGGGACACGTCCAATCGAGACATATAGCGCAGATGATCAATAAGTCGCAAAAAGTCAGTATCGCCTCGCTTGCAGCTATTCTTGCGGGTGCGTTTTTAGGTGGCGGCGGTAATCTCACAGCGGGAATAGCTGGATTTTCAATGGCAACGGCAACCTCTCTCAGTCTTAAATACAGCCGTGAAAACGAGGAGGAAGCTGACCGTAAGGGAATGGGTTTTCTTGTAAAAGCCGGATATGATCCGCAAGCCATGATAGACTTTATGAAAATCATGAAAAGATACGAATACTTTTCAAACACCATTCCTTCCTATTTTTTAACTCATCCGGGAACGGACGACCGTATTGCCTATCTCGACAGCCTGCGTATATCAATCTATCCGTTTTCCGGAAAAGATTCATTTATAGGCCATTTAAAAAGAATCCAGACCCTGATTCAGATCGAGGATAATGATCAGGAGAGAACCCTCAAACATTTTCAAAATGATCTTCAAAAGAATCCATCGGATATTGATGACCTATATGGCATTGCTGTCACACTGAACAGGATGGGACGAAACACAGAGGCCAGGGAGGCGTTTCAAAAAGCCCTTGCCATAGTACCGGATGATATGGATGTTCTCAGGGATCTTGGCATCAGTTACTATCAATTGGGACAAGCAGCTAAAGCCATCATTCCTTTGAAGAAGGTGATTTCTTCACGTCCGGACGATGTGGAAGCTGCTCTTTATCTTGGCAGGGTTTATAATGCGACAGGTAACTACTCTGACGCAATCAAACTATTTAATGCCCTGAAGTCGCCGATGTCAGATGACGCTGATGTGCATTACAATCTTGCCGTCGCATATGGGAAAACGGATCAGGCAGGCTGGTCCCATTACCATTTCGCAATGTATTTCAAGAACAAAAATAGATTAGAAAGCGCCCTGTTCCATTTAAAAGCAGCCCAGCAATCCTTTCCGGAAAGTAGCCCGATGGGGACAAAAATCAAAGCGGAAATTCAATCCATGGGAGAAGACGAAAAATCGCCGCATAGAAAGCAAGACGACTCGGCACGTCTTCCATACTGATCGAATCGATTACATTCTCTGATGATCTTTTAATAGCTTTCATAAATGAGAAAAGCGCTGCGCATGAGATATTGGGGGAAATAGTTCGGCTGAAATAGCTGACAGGTAAAAAAAGGCGCTTTCCCTATCTCTAGGGAAAGCGCCATGGATGTATAAAAGTATTCAGCGCAATAGGACTTGATCAACGATCTGCGAAAAATGCCCTTTGATTTTTTCCAGATCATTCTCATCAAAATTTTTATTGCCCATTAGATGCGGATCAAGACATTTTGAAAGCTGAAATCTTTGCAAAACAAACCGGCGAGCTCCTTTAATCAGGGGACTTATTCTGATGATATCTTCTTCGGACAGGAGAGACGCTACGAGGGTTGTTCTGAATTCATAGGGTAGATCCGATTCCATCACCAACGCGATACTTTTCCGTATGTCTGCTGTATTTGCCTTGGTATTTGTTATACTGTCATAAAGATTCAGAGGGCCTTTGATATCCATGGCAATGTAGTCGATGAGCTTTTTATCTAGTAAATTCATAAGAATCCCGGGATGGGATCCGTTCGTGTCCAGTTTAACTGGATAACCCAGATTTCTGACATGCTTGCAGAAATTTTCCAAATCAGGCTGCAGGGTCGGCTCCCCTCCTGTAATGGTCACCCCGTCGAGTTTTTTTCGCCGGCGCTCCAAAAAAGAGAAGATCCCCTCCTCGGCCATGCATGCCCTGAAACGCTCAGGATCCACCAACTCAGGATTATGACAATACGGACAACGGAAATTACAGCCCTGTGTAAAAACAACAGCGCAGATTTTCCCCGGATAGTCGATCAGGGATACTTTTTGTAGTCCTGAAATCTTCATTTAGAACTGGTAGACCCTGCGAAGATTATATTCTTCCTGCTTACCCTTGTTCCACTGTTTCACCGGCCGAAGATATCCTACCACTCGTGAATAGATCTCACATGGTGAATTGCATGATGGGCAGGATTCCATTTCACCATTTAGGTATCCGTGGGAGGGACAAACGCTGAATGTTGGAGTAAATGTTATATAAGGAAGATGATAGTTATCGCATATCTTCCGGATCAGTATTTTCACTGACTCAGGCTCTTGTATACGCTCACCGGCAAATGTATGAAACACGGTTCCCCCGGTATATTTCGTTTGGATCTCGTCCTGGAGATCAAGAGCCTCGAATATGTCATCTGTATAATTGACCGGCAATTGTGTCGAGTTCGTGTAGAACGGTTCCGCACCGTCTTGCTTAATCTTTTCGTCATTTGCAAAAATAATGTCAGGATATTTCTCTTTATCCTTTTTAGCTAGCCGATAACAGGTTCCTTCCGCCGGCGTTGATTCAAGATTGTAGTTATTGCCTGTCTCTTCCTGGAAAGCGATGAGTTTCCGCCTCATAAAATCCAGAACGCTTTTTGTGAAACGCTGGCCTTCAGAAGAAGCGATGCTCTTGCCAAATAGATTCAGGCACGCCTCATTCATGCCAACCAATCCAATGGTTGAGAAATGGTTTTTCCAATATTCGCCAAATCTTGATTTAATATTTCTCAAGTAATATTTTGTGTAAGGGTACAGATTGCCATCCGTAAAACTTTCCAGAACCTTGCGCTTTGTCTCAAGACTGCTTTTCGCTAGTGCCATGACTGCATCCAAGCGTTTAAAAAATTCCTCTTCCGTCTGTGAAAAATATCCGATCCTGGGCATGTTGATTGTAATAACACCAATGGAACCAGTCAGCGGATTCGATCCAAACAAGCCTCCACCGCGTTTTTCAAGCTCCCGGTTGTCGATTCGAAGCCGGCAGCACATACTGCGAGCATCATCCGGTTTCATATCCGAATTAATGAAATTTGAAAAATAGGGTACACCATACTTGGCCGTCATTTCCCAAAGGTCTGTAAGATTTGGATCGTCCCATTTAAAATCCTTTGTGACATTATAGGTTGGAATAGGAAATGTGAATACCCTGCCCTTTGCATCTCCTTCAGACATAACCTGAAGAAACGCTTTATTGAAAAGATTCATCTCATCCTGGAATTCCCTGTACGTTTCCTCCTGAGGTTTGCCCCCGATAATAACATGATGATCAGCATAAGACTGGGGAACCGTAACATCCAGGGTAACATTTGTGAAGGGGGTTTGAAAACCGACACGGGTGGGAACGTTAATGTTGAAGATAAACTCCTGAAGCGCCTGTTTCACTTCAGAAAAACCAAGTTTGTCATAACGGATGAAAGGTGCCAGTAGGGTATCGAAACTTGAAAAAGCCTGTGCTCCGGCCGCCTCACCCTGCAGCGTGTAAAAGAAGTTCACGACCTGTCCGAGTGCACTGCGCAAATGGTGGGCAGGCTTGCTTTCGACTTTTCCCGACACACCCCTGAATCCTTCCATGAGAAGGTCAAAAAGATCCCACCCGACACAATACACGGAAAGCAGACTGAGGTCATGGACATGGAAATCGCCTTCCATATGGGCTTTGCGGATATCGGGAGCATAAATTTCATTCAGCCAGTAAGCTTTACTAACCTCAGAGGAGATATAGTTGTTCAGTCCCTGGAGCGAGTAATCCATATTGCTGTTTTCATTTATTTTCCAATCGATCTTCTTCAGATATTGATCGACAAGATCCACCTGCATGCGATTCGCCACATCGCGCAGACGTGCATGCTGGTCTCGATAGATAATGTATGATTTCGCTGTCAAACGGTAAGGTGATGAAAGCAGAACCTCCTCAACGATATCCTGAATGTCTTCAACGGACATAATCTTGCCGTCAAATAGCTTCTCAGCCAGGCTCAACACTTTGATCGTAAGTTTTTTGGCTGCGTCACGTTCGAATTCCTTCGTAGCCAGCCCTGCTCTGGCTATGGCACCGGTAATCTTTTCAGCATCAAATTTGACAAGCCGGCCGTCGCGCTTCCGTATTTTTGTACGCATGGATATTCCCTCCCGATGATCCACAGCACTTAAAATTACCCCCATATATTGTGGATACTGGATTTTATACTACCACATATTGTTATAATCAAGTGAAATTTGGAATTAAAGCTGACGTTCCATTCTCTCTTGATTTTCAGGCCCCTCAACGGTACGATACTTAAAATGGGTTTGGAAAGGAGCCATATGGATCTGGATGCTCTCAGCTTGAAGCAATTTAAAGGATTTATGCCGCGTGAGGAGGCAAAACGCCTCTATGATCTGGCCAAAGAAGTCAGCACCATGGGGCCGTGCCTGGAGATAGGAAGCTACTGTGGTTGTTCTGCCGCTTATCTTGGCCTGGCATGCCAGGAAGAAGGCACTATCCTTTATTCAATCGACCATCATGGTGGCTCTGAAGAGCAGCAGCCCGGCCAGGAATATTATGATCCCGACCTCCTGGATCCCAAAACCGGCAGAATTAATACTTTTCCAATCTTCAGTGGTACCATCATGGAACTTGGCCTTGACGGCTCGGTCATTCCGATAATCGGTCGTTCCATCGATGTTGCCCGATCGTGGAGATCGCCGCTCAGCCTAATCTTCATAGATGGCGGCCATACCTTCGAAGCCGCTTTTACCGATTACAGTTCCTGGGTCTCCCATCTCCTTCCAGGAGGCATTCTCGCCATACACGATATATTCTTTCATTCAGCGGAAGGCGGAAGAGCGCCCTACTGCATTTACCAAATGGCTCTTGCCTCGGGACTTTTCATCGAAATGCCCATGACCCGTACGCTTGGCGTATTAAAACGGGTGCCATGCGGTGTTATTCCTGAGACGGCACTCATGAAGTGGCGGGAACTGGATTAATGACTCCCCGCCGATCAATAATCAACTTTATTATTGTGTGTCCAATACCATAGGATATTTCCGTTATCGGTCCTGGTCTTGATATACCCTTTATCGATGAAATTTTGGATGGTTTTCGGGACCAGTCCATCCTTGATATCCGTCGCGTTTTCAATTCTTTCACTAAGCAATGGAACCGTATCCAATATGTCTTTTTTTAGTGAACTTAGAGGGAATGATCCGTGAAGCTCGATCAGATCCTCCGAAAGGATCCGGTAAACCAAACTTGTACGCAACTGGCCTTCGACCTGAAAGTTTATTTCAGGAGAACCGGTGCCATCCCGGTATCCCTGGATCTGCTCTTCCCACATTTCTACAAACGTTTTTTCAAAGTCCGCAACAAATTGGTTGATTTCTTCGGGAGAAAGCGCGGAAGTTCTTGTTACTGCATTGTTCGCATCGTAGAGTGACCAGTCGCTTGTCAGGATTTCAAGATCATATTGGTCAACCTGTTCCCGAACCGTTGTCCCCGGAAACGGGGCCAGGATGTGGTAACCATAAAGACAGCCAAGGCTCTGGGCGAATTTTTCCGTCTCCCACATGGTTTCATGGGTCTCTCCAGGCAAACCGACCATAAAGGATGCATGGGGAATGATGCCGGTTTCCTTGCATAGATTGACAGCGTTGCGGACCTGATCCAGGGTAATTCCTTTCCGAATGCGTTTGAGCATCTCTATATTTCCGGACTCAAGGCCGAAACTGACTGCATCGCATCCTGCCTCTCTCATACTTTTGAGGATATCGCGGTCAACCGTATTAACACGGGCAAAAGCGCTCCAGCCGAACGTAAGCCCCCTGCGGCGTATTTCCTGGCACACTTCAAGGACTTTGCCCTTCTGTGATACAAAGAGATCATCGGCAAAATTGATGCGATCGATGCCATAGGATAAAATGTGTTCGATTTCATCCACGACAAGGTTGGCGGATCGTTGCCTCATTCCGGGCCCAACCATCCTTCTTCCCTGGCAAAATATGCACTTATGCGGGCAGCCGCGGCTTGTAATGATACTGATCGGGAAGCCGAGGGCACGATATCTGGATAGCGGGAGCATTTGCCGGGCAGGCAGCGGCAGTGTATCCAAATCTTCTATCAGGGTGCGGGGTTTTGTGAAATGTATACTACCATTTTTGTGAAAAGCCAGCCCCGGTATATCCGGCCAGTATTTTTTATCCATATCGCACGAAACAAGCTCTTTAATGGTTTGCTCCCCTTCGCCGATAATAATTAGGTCTATTTCCGGATAGGATTGGAGGGTATCGTGTGCATCGAAAGATACATGAGGTCCTCCCATCATGGTTATAAGATTGGGATTATGACGTTTTGCTTCACAGACAATTTCCGCTGCGTCATAGAAATTAAGAGTGACGGATCCTGCGCCGATCGCATCCGGACGAAAATTATCGAGGGCTGCAGCAAGCTTTTGCGGAGTATAGCGATTTACGATATAATCGAATATGCGCACCTCGGCTCCTGCCGCTTCGAATGCGGCCGCCACATAACTGATCCCCAGTGGTGGCGCCGGTGCTTCTTCAAAAGGATAAGGTGAGGCGATAATGGCGACTTTCATCATTCTTCCCTGCTAATCTCCCTTTCTTGGTAGAATTATGGACCTGATCCATCCCGCCCAGGTGTTTCCTTCCATTTCCTGGCGATCTATCTGTTCAAACTGTGCGGCAAGTTCCCTGGGATTTGCGAACCAATCTTTTCTGGTCTTATACGGCTGGTTTGCATCAAGCTGACGGACGACAACAGCCGGATTTCCTACGGCAATCACATTATCGGGAATATCTTTTACAACAACCGCACTGGCACCGATAATACTGTTCTCTCCGACAGTGACCCCTTTACAGACGATTGCACTGTCCCCGATCCATACATTATTCCCGATGTGAACAGGAGCCGTTTGGCCCACTGAATCGCAGCGATCATACAGCCCATGCCAATCCGAATCGGAGACCTGGGCGCTCTGCGCCAGCATCACACTGTCGCCTATGAAGATGTCTGTTGCCGCCAGAATCCGGACACCAGGACATATTAGGCAGTAATCACCGATATGGATGCTTCCGCCCCTCTCAAGAGTGGACCAGACGGTCAGCCTTACTTTTTTATCAGATGCGGCGATGACATTCGCATAATCCCCCAGGCGAATAGGGCCTCCGAAGATCTCGACATGCCATGGCTTCATGAAGGTCACCCCTCGTCCGAGGTATTCGAACTGGGGCCGCAGGAAGTAGTTTGTGTACCACTTTTGATACTTCACGTATAGGCGCTTGAGACTGTAAGGTCTGTGATCTTTTCTCAAAGCCCCTAACCCCTTGCGTTTTCCAGGACCGGGATTGAATGGGCGGATCTTTTGCTCCATGTCGCCTCAGACAGCTTCCCCGGCATGGTATCAGCCGACACAGCTTTCCCTAGAAGATTTGACGTCTTCCAGTAGTCGTGACTGAAAAGACGACTTGCCGGAGTAAGGTCATGGAGGGCGTCAAAAGCCAATAAAACCGCAGCCGCTGTCCAGGCCGTTTTTTCTTCAGGCCAAATGACCGTATCGGGGAATGTCACACCCATCCAGTACGAACCGTCATTGTATTTTTTGTTGAGAATCCAACTGAACACGGCACGGGCCTTTTCCTCTTCCCCTACAGCCATGAGTGCGAGCACAAGTTCGGATGTTTCGGCCATGGTAACCCACGGTCTGTCACAAACACATCGTACACCCCAGTCAGGTACAACAAACTTATCCCAATATTTGTCGATACGCCGACGCGCATCTGCGCCCATGACCGCTCCGCATAGAATGGGGTAATACCAATCCATGGAATATCGCGCCTTCATCATGTTGAAAAGGCTTGGCCTGTTCCGGATCGCTTCTGCAAGCTTTTCCAGTGCCACTTCCCATATGGTTGGTTTTTTTCCAAGTATCCCTGCAATAGCCAGGGCGCATTTCAAGCTCATGAAAATGGAACTCGACCCGGTCAGTAAGGCCATCGGATCTATGATATCCTGTCCATTTTTTGCCCAGAATATTTCTCCACTAGGCGCCTGAAGACTGACGGCATAATTGATACCGGCTTTTACGGTCGGCCATATAAACCTGAGAAACGTGCGGTCATTCGTGATTAAATAATGATGAAAGGCACCGACGGCAATATAGGAGGTCATGTTTGAATCCCTGGTCTTATCTTCCGGCTCTCCATCACGATAGGCTGAATACCATGTGCCATCCTGCATTTGTGTCCTGACCAGCCAATCATAAGCCTTCTCGGCTTCGCGTATATGTCCTGAAATGCTGAGACCCATGGCACTCTCCACGTGATCCCACGGGTCTGTTTTACCACCAATGGACCACGGTATCTCTCCGTTGTTTTTTTGAACCTTGAGAATAAAGGATGCCGTCGCATCAATATCCACCAGCGAAGCGAGAGGTCTGGGCGAGAGGTTCAATTCCATGATTCATTTCCTTTTCTAAGATAAAATACTATGCTTTTTGCAATCAGGGGGTTCAGGATCTTCTCCATGCACCGAATCATGGGGGGATGGGTCATGATGTCCCACTCAAGAAATTTCTTGTATAAGTTTACTGCCTTGGAGTTTTCGCGACGATGA
>JBEKJA010000040.1:0-12553 GCA_050011475.1 Syntrophales bacterium | reverse complement strand
TTATCTCTGAGAGAGATAAACATTGCTACAACAATTAAAGCCAGCGCAGAACATATAAAATTGGTCAGAGGGAAAGGGGGAAGGGCCGCATCAGAGCTAAGAATGGCAAAATCTATATCAAAAATAACAGATGCGGTAGAAAGACTTAGAGCCGCAGGAAAGCCACATAATAATCAGACTGTAATTGCAGAGCAATGCGGCCTGACAAGAAAAACAGTGAATAAGTACTGGGCCAAAGTTTTTGGATAATACCTTGACACAAAGGTGGTGCATTGAAAAGGGATTACACCGGCAATTAAACACGTTACTGGAATCCACATGGTGTACGCATTTATAACAAATGTCTCTGGAGAGTGGCAAATTTAGTTGCCGGTGTAATACTTTGAACAGAAATAGAGAAAGAAATGCATGGAATGTCATAATAATAATTGAATCAAAACATGTGTAAATGTGGTAGAAGGATACAATTCGAAATTATAGTAACTGAGGTATAACAATGTTTTTAAACAATCCCCCACTGGGTCTGCCAGCTAAAAAGACATGGGGCGGGGCAAGACCCCATCATCTTATCCCACTTGAAAAGTCAATGTGGCCCGATACGGTGATGGCAAAGATTGTCAAAATATACCAAGCTTATGGACTCCCAGAGCCAATGAAGCAAAAGCTTGTAGAGCCTTATGCTAAAATATTCGGCGGCAGAATAAGAGATAGGGAATCTGATTTGTCAGATGTGAACTGGGATTTGGCTGCTGATTATTTTGCGTGGGAAGCGGCTTCTCTGTTTGATGGAAAAGAAGCGGAGCGCTTACAGAAAAAGGCTAAGAAAAAGTATGGCTTCATATTCTCACATTATCAGGTTTATGAGAACTATACGGATAGAACAATCTAATTGCAATTCAACTATGACATGACGGTCAAGCGGCTTTAATCCATCAATGACAGCAATCACAAATCAACATAATAATATTGCAATGGTTATTCAGCTTGACGCTGGGTAGGCCATTAATAATATTTGAGCGCCTTGTTAACATTTGACTGTTTTTGACGCTCATTTATCACAAGAAGGGATAAAGTCACTTTGGCTTTGAGGTTTGGGATTTAGACAAGCCATATATGTGTGTGTGGTTGTGTGATTTGGAATATCTTTTATTTTAAGGCACGTATTGGACGAATAAAGCCTAAGTATCCCAGTGGGTCTAGTTATCAATTGGGAGTAATGTCAACTGACAATATCACATAGTTCAAGATTGATAATGGTTATATGTTATGGAGAAGGTGGAGGTGTTGTAATGGTAACTTGGAATGGATGGACTGACAAAGAGAGAAATACATCAGCTCGAAAGACAAATAGAGCAATCAAGGATGGCATTATACCTGCCAAACCTTCAAAATGTAACCGATGCGGGCAAACAGAGGGCGTTTTAGAATGGCATAATGATGACTATAGTGATCCAATTAAGTATCTGGAGGGGCTTTGTTACAGGTGTCACATGGTACTTCACTGCGAACATCTGAATCCCCAGTCTGCAAAAGAATACTGGGATGAGGTTGGAAAGGGGAAACGATATCCGCCATCTGTCACAAAAAATATTGGTGCTGTGATGAGTGAGCATAGATTCAGACAGAAACGCCAGCCATCAGATATTGTCAATCCTTAAATCTGCGTAGGCTGTGATGTTTATCCTATATAGCATTTATCAGTGGAAGCGAGTTATTGAAAAAGGTTGCCGATGACAACGCATATAGATTGGCCCGAACCTATATTAAACAATAATCAAAATACAACTTACGAATATGCTTAATGGTTATTCAGCTTGACGCTGGGTAGGCCATTAATAATATTTGAGCGCCTTGTTAACATTTGACTGTTTTTGACGCTCATTTATCACAAGAAGGGATAAAGTCACTTTGGCTTTGAGAGTCAAAATCCAATGGCAAAAAAAGTAAGGGTCTTTCTAACGCCTGAAGCGTGGATTGACATCCCATGTATAACGTATTAAATGGTTTTTGATTTAGACAAGCCCTCCCCTGTATATGCGATTTGGAATATCTTTGATTTTAAGGCACATATTGGGCGAATTAGACTGAAGCATCCCAGTTGGCCTGGTCATCAATTGGAATGTTGTCTATACTGGCAGCCAAAAGCAAGAAAAGATTTGCATAAAGCAATATCGTTTTTTCAATACAGCTTGCCACCATTTGACGTTTTTGTTACCAAAAGAAGGGGAAAGCGCTGGGCTTTGTGAGTCAATAGAACATGGATAGGGCGGGGTAAGTGTTGCTGGGCGATTTTATTTTCATGATGATGAGAAAGGATGGGACGAGTTATGTTGTTTAAATATAATATCAAGGATAAGAATTTTGAACCTCTGAATGAAGTAACTTTTGCCTCTTTAAAGATTTTTGAGCGGTACGATATTGAAAAATGGATTGAGGGCAATCCAGACGTTGTCGGCGAAGACCTATTCACGATATCGACCGAATATGACAAATTCGACAAAACAAAAGAGAGATTGGATATATTGGCTGTAGATAAGGAAGGTAAAATTGTCATAATCGAATTGAAGCGGGATGACAGTGGCAAAGATGCGGAATTACAAGCAATAAAATATGCTGCCTATTGCTCAACATTAACGCTCGAAGACATTAAGGAAATGAGAAGAAAATATCTCGAGAAGAAAGGTAAGGCTATTTCACTCGAACAAGCAGAAAAGGATATTCTGGATTTTATCGAAAATCCAGATTTCAAAGAAATTGATGACAAACCGCGCATCATATTAGTCGCCAGAGAGTTCAGACCCGAAGTAACGGCTTCCGTATTGTGGTTAAGGAATTTCCAGCTTGACATATCTTGCGTCAAAATAACGCCCTACAGCATAAGTGATAATGAGTTAGGTGTTTATGCTCAGAAGATTATACCATTACCTGATGCGGAAGAATATATCGTGAAGGTGGAGAAAAAAGACAGTGGAGAGAGAATTTTAACTGTCAATCAGAAAGCATATTTGAATTTTTGGAAAAAAGTTAAGGATGAATTTGAGAAAAAAGTTGTCATAAGCTTGTCAGACCCAAGGCCTATATCTTATTACCAAATACCTTCGGGTGTGGGTAGTATTCACTTTGAATGGTTATTTCAAAGTAAACTGCGACGTTTTGGGGTCGAACTGCATTTTGAGAAAGGCTCAAAGGAAGCAAATCTAAGATATTTAAAGTCGTTGAAGAAATATATTCCCGAGTTGGAAAAATTAATCGGTCAGCCCGTAGAAATCATGGAACACTGGAGCAAGAACTGGTCACGAATGTTTGTTCAAATGAACGATTGTGAATTGACAGATGAAGTAAGACAATTTGCAGTCGAAAAGATGGTAGTATTTTACGATTATCTAAGACCAAAACTTGCAGAACTCAAATGATAGTCAGCCATGCATACAATCCAAATTCTGCCTAGTTGCAACTTTGGCTGGGCAGATTGATAATCTAAACTCAATATGATGCGTCCATTATACTCTTATAAAAATCAAAGTAATTGCATCATTCTAGCGAGTACTTCTGCTTGCATGGACATACCATACTGCATATGTGGGGTTTTCCGAGGTGATCTACCTTTCGCCTTTTCATAATCATAACTGTCATCAGTTTGATCCGCGGTAAGATCTATAATGTCACCATCGCCGCTTGCACCAAGTCTTATAAACCAATGTGATTCACCGTTTCCCAAATCGAGGCGAAATGTTTTATATGGAATATTACGTTTCTTCATGACGTATGATACTACCTCGGTAACAACATAGCAGTATCCGGTTGTCGGACGCCTGGGACTCCATAGGTCTTTACCTTTTTTTGGAGGTGATCCCAATTTGCAAAGTGCTGCATGTAGCTCTCTTTTATCAATCCCTGCGTGTTGGAACATTTTATTGAGAACTTTTCCATTTATCATTGAAGCGCCTCGATAATCATCTGTGTCAGTTTCGGGTCAAGTGACATCTTTTGAAAATAAGGATTTGCTCCGCTGGCGTGTTGTATGGGCAAGATCCGGAACCGATGATCACATAAAAGACATTCCGGCATTTCCCCCTTTTTCACAATCTGTGCAAGATGCTCCGAAAGTAAGCTGGGAAACGCATTATCAGGAACAAAATTACGAAAGAAAATATTTCTGCTCATCCTACCCATCAACATCACAATTTTAGGCTTCAGAATTTTAATTTCTTGCCATAGAAAGCCCTTTTTCAGGCAGTTGTTTATCTCTTCTGCATTTGGTTGCCTATCTCCCTTTCCCACCTTCCTTTTACCGGGGAAACACTGTGTAATTTCTGTATTATAAACAGAAATAAAGGACTCTTCTCGCTTTCGGATACTCACGCCGTTATCCAATCTGATATCTATTGGAGGATAGACCGTTCTTCCTATGCGATTTAAATATTTTTCCAAATTCTTTCCAGTCGACCCTAATTCCCAATCACCAGCAAAAAAATTAACACCTGTTCTTCTGAGCTGATTCTCCGCCAGTGACTGTGACACAATAAAGATGTCAGCTTGCATATCAATGGCTTCAATCTTGCGGAGGGCTTTTTCAGGATTCATATTGGGACAATAATGACATTGGTGAACGTCTTTATAAACTTGCAAAAGACTCTGATAATTGGACATATCTATCCTTCAAGAATTTATTATTATTTTCTATTTCTTTTTTACAATTGTAGTTTTATCTATGATTGGATTATCACATTTGAAGTAGACTGGATAAGAGATTACCTTTTCCAATCAATCTTCCAGAATGATCCCGAGTCTGATCTGATTTGGGATCATATTTCCCCAGTAGTTTACCGTGTTGATCACTAATTTCTAATTTCCCACTAACTTCTTTAATTTTACCCATTAATCGACCATGCTTATCTCTCAATACTTGCTCCATAATAAAATAACCTCCTTTAATTATTTCGTTTCTTTATTATAGAAACTTTTTAATTTCTCACAAATTTTTCAAAGATAGTATCAAAATATATCAGACTTCGTATTTTTTATAGACATCGGTACTGTCTAGATAGATTTTCAGGGCGTGTTATCTTACTTCGATGGTAGACAAAATATTATAACTTTTAATTAACCCCTCTCTTATTGATTTTTTTACTTTCTCAAAGTCTTCGAGATTTTTAATTCGAAATACATATTGAGTTGGATCATTTCTTCTCCATGGAATAGCTCCCGATGGAATAGCATCATCTATATCTTTATAAATAGAATCCAGATAAACGTTTTTGTCTGCCACGCTTAAAAGTCCCACTCTTGCAAAAGTTCGTTTTGCTGACTTTGACTCCCCCTTTGGAATTGATAGGCTAAAAGTTCCATCACCATAATGAATTTCAAATTTGATATTTCTTACACTTAAAACATCAAACATGAGATCATGGATTTTTTTTGCTATCGGCAAATTATTTTTTCAAAATAATGATCCAACACCTCTATATTGTTTAAAACATTTAAACCCCACTTTCTTTCGATTAGGGGGTTTTTGATAATCAGACCATATTAATCACATTTAGGATTGAATGAGTTGGGACTCGTATTTAAACTTTTGTTGGAGGTACAATATGATTATTTTCATTATAAATCAAGAAATCAATAGTTTATCTGTTCCAGGAATAAGTTCATTGCAATTGTAATCCTCCCTTTATTTTTTTTCTCATAATATATTATAATTATAAACCAACGTTATTAAAAAGTGAATATATAGATAATAATGTTTGACATACGTTAATATATAGTATAATTATAAGCCTAGATTTTACGTTTTTATTTATATTACGGGCGAGGAGTAAAAATTATGGTGAAAAAGAAGACACTCCCAGAAGTGAAAACCAAAACGGTTGCATATTTGAGGGTAAGCACAATAGACCAAGATAATGAAAAGAGCAAAGCCGATATCCTGAAATTTGCCAATGACAAAAACTTCGGTAAGGTTCATTTTGTTGAGGATAAGGTATCAGGGACAAAATCTTGGAAGGAACGTAAGATTAAAAATATCATAGATGAGCTTGGGGATGGTGACAGGCTGATAGTCCCAGAACTGTCAAGGCTGGGTAGGTCAATGCTAGAAGTAATGGAGATTTTGGCCTGTGCCAAGGAAAAGGGCATATCCGTTTATGACATTAAGAACGGCTGGGAGCTTAATGGAACAATCCAGAGTAAAATATTGGCAATGGTCTTCAGTATTGCCAGTGAGATTGAGCGCGATTTAATCAGCAAGCGCACTGTTGAGGGGTTAAGGGCAGCAAGAGCCAAAGGCAAATTGTTAGGCAGACCCAGAGGGCCAGGGAAGTCAAAACTGGATATACACCGAGAGGAAATCATAGCACTGTTGAAAACTGGGTCAACACAGGTCTATATTGCCAAGAAATACAAGACGACCCAACCCAACTTATATAATTGGCTCAGGAAGAATGGTCTATCTGATATTAAGCCTGTGTATTAATAAATTCAGAAGTCTTTTCTGAGGGCATTTTTAGGCGTTTGAGTGGGTTTTATAACCATAATTGTAAAGAAAGGATTAAAAATGTGGTTCTTTACGACTCTTGGATTCTACTCAGTGGTTCACAAATCACCCTGTAATAAAGATGAACTTTTAGTCAGGGCAAGATGCAAAGAGGATATAGAGAAATTGATTAAGAAGCTTTCCCAGACTTACAATTTCAATGGTAAGGTCATTGAATCTCCAAAGGCAGATTACGCATACAGAATGATAGTTCCTAGAGAAATCTGGGCAGCATTCATGTCGAGAACGGCAATTGAGCTTGATTATGATAATTTCAAAAATACCATTCCAAGCAAAGACCATCTAAGGCATGATGCTTATTTTAAATGCTGGGAAATAATGTGTTGCTGGCAGAATGAAGGCATTGTCATATAAGGTCGTCATTGTTTAGTTCTCTTACCAACGCGTGAGGTTGAGATTTCTTTAGAACCATTGATTTCGGATTGAAACCCACGTTACTACGCATCGGCACGAATAATAACAAAAAATATATTTTCTCACGTGAAAGAGTGTAACGTTCGACGTAACCATATCAGATTGACAGAGAGGTTAGTCCGCATCTTTCGATGGAGGTAAGTACGTCCGAACATCGGTGCGATCCTTGAGAATACCAAGTTCGAGCATACGCGCCAACGCAGACTCGGGAACAAGAAGGTCATCTCGTTTGACTGCTTCTGCCAATGACAGGAACCATTCATATTTCTCATTTTGGCCGGGGTGCGCTTCAAGGAGGCGCTTCACTCGGATAATTGCGCTGGCGAACCAGTATGTGTTGAACGGATTGACAATTGTGAGTCCGTCAAAGTGGAGGAGTGGCGCCTTGAATACTCCATGCTCGAAACGCGGTACCCATGCCTCGATACCAAGCGGGATGTCTTCGGATACGGCGACTGCTGGCACCTTGATGGACTTCTCGATTGATACCGCACGTACAAGCGCTTCGCTCACAACAAATAGGTTCCCATCCTCACTTTCTTCCGAATGTCGACCATAGGCGATTCCACCTCGAATTAGCCAGTCTTTCTGCAGGGCTGCCCATTGCAGTGTGATGATCGTGTGAAGTACAGGCGGCAGTTCGTCTCCAACAACCAAGATAGAGTCGGAGTAGACGCAGATCTTCGCGTGAGTCGGAAAGGGCCAATCTCGAACGTTGCTTTTGAATTGTTGATAAACGGCGATGGTGGCGTCGAAGTCTTTCAAAATGGCGGAAGAGAAGCCAAGTACGTCGCAGAACCCGACATATTTCATTGGAACCATGCCGGTGTTCATCGGTGTATATTCCTGTGGGCTGGGGTTCTCATGTTCCGGCTAATGTGGAATAACATTACAATCTTTATCATTATGGACGCCTTCAAACAACCGTTTCATTTCATCTCGCGACTTCACAAGAAGGCTTGTGCATAACGAGAGGCAGAGAGATGTGTAGTTCTCTTCTACTTCACTGTGCACGCCTCTACCCCGCTCCGAATCTCCCATTCGATAAAACGACATAGGAAGTCCATGGACATGGCTGGAGAGCAAGTGATATATCCACGGAAAAATTTGTTGCTTAACCCCTGCTCTCACAGCAATATCTCCAAGAGGATGGAGATATGCATACCGGCCCTTAATGAATCGATTCCTTTTCTTCTCGGTCAAATTCATGAAGAAGCTATTCGATGAGAGACGTACTCGAAGTTCTTCAGCTGCTGCCTCGAAACCGATAATATCTTGCGTCCCTGTTTCCATCAACTTAAATAGGCGAATTCGGCTAATGCAATCGTGAAGATTAAAAAGATTCCAGCGGCAGCCCCATTCTTCTATCGAGCATTCTTCTATGCAGAGATAAAAGAATGCGATTCGAATTTCTAAAATGGATCGTGTCAATACGGCAATTGATGAAAAGTCCCAATGCTCAATAAGTCTTTCTGCCCATTTGCTATATGGGGCAACGGTAGCAAGACTTACTCCACGAGTGCATAGAACCGTGAAAAGAACTGATGCATAGAAATGGCGACTCGTGGGCGAGAGTATCCCTTCGCAGTTATGTGATACTTCGATACACGAATAGACCGCACTCCCGAGTGCACCAAGTCTTTCAAAATACTGGCTGGACGGTTGATCTGGCATTTTTATGGTCTAAAAAATGTTTAAATATATAAAACACTTCACGACCTGCTGATTTATAATAAAAAAACCCGCTCGTCTTGGAACGGGTTTTGTAGGATAGTCCATGTTCCCATCCGTCATGGTGATACAGGATTAAACTCAGTCAATTGCCTTTCATGTGGTGTGATTGATACCACAATTTCTCCTTATAATCTACTGCGTCATAAATATCTATCGACATAACTACTTCAGAAAGAAGCTTATTTGCCTCGACACCGCCTGAAATTATTTTCTTGACAATAGAACAATTGTTCTATTATCATGCACCCATGAACGAGAGACGAACCATTCAGAGTGTTTTCGGGATCATTGCAGCCTTCTTTCGTGACCATGGACGGATGCCAACCTATACGGAAATGATGCCACTTTTGAACGTGCAATCGAGGAGTGTGGTTCACTTTTGGATGAATAAGCTCGTTTCAAAAGGTCTTCTCAAGAAAGATGAAAAAAGATTTTTAACTCTATCACACCCGCATTACGGCTTACCCTTGGTTGGCGATATTGCCGCAGGGTTTCCTTCTCCCGCAGAAGAAGAGCTTAGAGATGTCATTTCTCTCGATGAATATCTGATTAAGCAACCGGATACCTCTTTTCTTTTAAAAGTTTCTGGAGATTCCATGATTGGGGAAGGAATTAAGGAGGGAGACCTGGTCATCGTTGAGAGAGGTAGAGAACCCCAAAATGGTGATATTGTCATAGCTGAAGTGGATGGAAACTGGACTATGAAATATTTTATCAGAAAAGGGAAAACAATCATCCTGGAAGCTGCTAATCCAAAATATCCACCCATTAGACCAAAATCAGAACTTCGTCTCGGTGGTGTTATAACTGTAGTCATTCGTAAATATCATCAATAAGGTCTTATCTTGAGTGATATCCTGTTCAGTCTCCACTCGTGGCCGCAGGCGATTCTTCACATCGACGGTGACGCCTTCTTTACGTCCTGTGAAGAGGCCATCCACCCGGAACTCCGTAGTAAGCCGATTATTACCGGTGGAGAGCGTGGGATTGTTGCCTGTGCCAGTTATGCTGCCAAAAAGATGGGGGTTAAGCGTGGAGTCCCACTTCATGAGGCAAGGAAGATATGCCCTGCATTGGTAATTCTCCCATCAGACTATGAGACATATAGCCTCTTCTCCCGGCGTATGTTCAATGTCATGAGGCGTTTTACCCCACAAGTTGAGGAATACTCCATTGACGAGGCCTTTGCCGATATCACCGGGATGCGGCGACCGCTGCGTGCCTCCTATGAAACTATTGCGATAAACATTAAAAACGAGATCACAAAAGAACTCGGTATCACCGTCTCCGTGGGGTTGAGCCTCACCAAGGTGCTGGCCAAGGTAGCATCCAAGCATCAGAAGCCAAACGGGTTCACTTTCATTCCCCGCAGGATGATCGCACAATACCTTGAACATCTCCCCGTGGAAAAGATATGGGGCATCGGTCATGCCACGACAAGCTATCTTAACAAGATGGGGGTCAGGACAGCCCTTGAATTTGCCCGACTCTCTAAAGATATAGTAAGAAAGCGCTTCACCAAACCTGGTGTGGAAATCTGGCAGGAACTCCGGGGGCAATCAGTATATTCTGTTTGTCCGGAGGAAAAGAGTACCTATGCATCCATCAGTAAGACCAAGACTTTTTCACCACCAAGCAATGATGCCAACTATTTGTTCGCACATCTGATGAGAAATTTGGAATCTGCCTGTCTCAAGGCAAGAGGATATAATCTCACTGTAAAGCGAATTGTAGCATTTCTGAAAAGAAACAACTTTGATTTCATAGGCCGGGAAGTCAGGTTAAATAGGCCATCCAGTTACCCAATGGAATTGACTATTGAACTACGCAACCTCTTTGATGATATGTACTGTCCAGAAGACCTATACAGGGCCACAGGAATTGTTCTCATGGAGCTATCAAAGGAGTCCAATATTCAGTACAGCCTTTTTGAAGATACCATAAAGGCGGAAAAGGTTCATGACATCTACAAAGTTATTGATGAAGTCAGTGAGAAATTCGGCAAGCACAGTCTTCATTTGGGTGCATCCCATTTTATTGAGGTATTAGGAAGGGGTAAACGCGGAGAGTCAACGGTGAGAGAAAAGACACGTTTCTTGGGGGAGACTAAACGCAAGCATCTCAGTATTCCAATTCTGCACTTGAAGATATAGACTAACTATAAAGAAAGAGAGTTTGGTTTCTGAGGCGTTGTTGATTTCGGATTGAAATCCTGTATTTTTGGTGAGATCAGCCATATGCGTTGTTCAACAAGACATCCATAACCTATGTCTCCTACAAATCGAAATTCGGAACTTAACCAATTCTCGTGGATTATCACCTGAAATCTACTGAATTGATACGATATTGTCATCCCCTGAGGCGCTTGAACTTACCATTTACCGTCAGTGCTGACTCTTGCCGAAGCAGCTCTGAAATACCCTTTTTATGCATTTACTTTCATCAATAACCACGCCATGTTCTCGCCTAGAATTTTCATCGTGTTCATGCCTTCTTCATCATCTTTTACTTCTTGCTTGCCAAGTCCAAAGCCCATATTCCAATAGACCGAGCCCGGAACAATCAACTGGTTGATGAAAAAGAACTTGTTAATTGCATCAAACGCATCGGTTGCCCCAGCCCTGCGTACGGCGACCACGGCCACACCAACCTTTCGCTTCAACATATGCCCGTTGGCAATAGAGACGAGCCCGGCTCTATCGATCAGCGCTTTGACTTCCGTGCTGACGTTCGCAAAGTATGTCGGTGAACCGATGATGATGCCATCCGCATCGATCATCTTGCCTATCAGTTCATTCAAGATGTCTTTATCAATTGAACAACGTTTATTCTGATTCTCAAAACACTTCATGCATGCCGTGCAGCCATGGATGTTTTTGCCGCCAAGCTGAACTTGCTCTGTCTCTATTCCTTCCTTTTTCAGTTCTGCTAACACCGCATCGATGAGCATTGCAGTATTCCCATTTCTTCTCGGGCTCCCATTTATAGCTAATACTTTCATTCTTTTTCTCCTTACATTCTTGCTGCTCGTAGGTACCTATTACCGATCGCAATATACACTTATTTCGTCCTGCACGTAACAAACAAGGAAGAACTTATTTGCTTCGACACCGTCTTAAATTTTCAAAATCAATATTGGCAAAATTACAATGTCTCCACAAGTTTTCGTTAAAGGTAACCTTAAGAATCGATAATTACGAATAGAAAGCGACAATAAGAAAAGCAGGGTCAGAAATGATCCTGACTCTCTTATTTTCAGCATAAAATAGTATATTGAGATACTCGTATCTCTTTCTGTAGCTACTAAACTCCATATACATCCTTTTCTTGATCTTACTACTTGGTTTCCAGTTCGTACCAATACCTTGCATTCTCCATCTGCTTCAAACCTAGACCGCCCATCCAGAGCCCTAGCATTTTACTGTCTCTCCAGTGCTTCTCAAGATCAAATTCTCTCGAGTAACCATATGAGCCCATATAGTCCATGGCAGTGCTGCATACTTTCTCAACAGCCTTACAAGCAAATGTGGATAATCCGCGTGTCTTATGTACCAGTGTGTCCTCCCAAGGATAAACCCCGTAAATTTCGGGTCGATCTGTCTCTCTCGCATAGACGTAAAGCCAAGCGGATGTTGCTTCGATCTGCATAGCGATGTCTGAAAGTGAAGCCGCTACCATGCTGTGTTCTTTGAGGGGTTTACCGGCGATGATCCTCTCAGATGTCCACTTCTTAATAATCTCATAGACGCTCTTCATCACCCCCAGACACATGGCAGCAGTCCCCAGGTTCCCATAGGTAATCATTTCCTTAAAATATTTCAGATCGTCACCTGGACCATGCGCGCGATATTT
>JBEKJA010000039.1:0-16971 GCA_050011475.1 Syntrophales bacterium | reverse complement strand
ATCGGATGTAAAAGTAGGCATTGCATCGCCAACCTGAATGTCGTTATAATAAATTTCAGTCATGGCGCCCTCCTATCTTTCCACTAAGGTAGAGCGGGACTTCAGGACCACCTCACCCCGCTGGTTGCGCATTTCCGTCTCGAGGACGGTGAATTCCATGAATTTACCGGGCTTATCTTTCTTCTCCTTCTGGTACATATCCGCCACCCGGGTCTTGCCTGTGATTACGTCACCGGGATAAATCTGGCCGAAGTATTCATACTCTTCCTCACCATGAAGCAGCCTGGCAAGATTGATGCCGAGAGTTTGAAGAATCGGCATCAACCCTCCACCGCCCCAAAGGGCAAAACAGGTCTGGAAAGTCGGCGGGGCAATGACATCCTTGTAACCCGCCTTCTTCGCCGCTTCAGCGTCTGCATAAACGGGATTCACCTGAGCCTTGGACTCTTTCTGTGAAATAGCCATGGCAAATTCGGCGATCTTCCCCTTTTCCACTTCGTAGGTATAGGGAGCAAATTCCATCCCTTTCTTGGATTGATCCGCCATAATTCCTCCTCACTCCTTTATTTTATGTTCTTCACCTGAACAAACCTGTCTTTTCGAATTCCTCGATTTGACTGTCTGAGTAACCAAGCTCCAGAAAAACTTCTTTTGTATGGATGCCCGATGCTGCCACGGTCTTTCCGTAGGTCTGCTGTGTCCCGGAGAATTTGATCGGATTGGCAAGCTGCCGGACCGTTCCGCCGTCCGGCAAGGGAACATCCACAATCATGGCACGCTGCCGGGCCAGGTCGTCTTCAAAGGCCTCATCAAGAGAGAGAACCGGTTCTACACAAGCATCCACCTTTTTAAAGATGGCAACCCATTCTTCTCTTGTTTTTAACTTGAAGATTTCCCGTACTTCCGATTTGACCCGGTCGAGATCCGGCGGTGCTATAGACCCTGCCTCCAGGTCAGGCCGGCCGATAGCCGCGCAAAAGGCGGCAAAGAATTGAGGTTCAATACTTCCCACACTGATATATTTCCCATCGGAAGTTTCATAGAAATCATACAGCGAGCCTCCATTGAGAAAGCTTCCTTCCCGATCGGCCATTTCTCCCGTTGCAAGAAATGCGGCACCGAAAATGGCGTTGAAGGCCATCACTCCGTCGGTCATAGAGATGTCAATGTGCTGCCCCTGTCCCGTCGTATGACGATGAACGACTGCTGCGAGGATTCCAATAATCGCGTTGAAGGAGCCGGATGCTACATCGGCAATTTGCATCCCCGTGAGCACCGGCCCGATGGCTTTTCGTCCCGAGTGACCCATGAGGCCCGAGCGGGATAGATAATTGATATCATGCCCTGCCCGGTCACGCATGGGGCCCGTCTGACCGTAACCCGTGATGGAACAATAAATCAGTCCCGGATGGCCAGCGCTGAGACTTTCATAATCAAGACCGCATCTGGCCATCACCCCGGGGCGAAATTGCTCAACGAGGATGTCATACTCCGTAATGATACGCCGAATGACTTCCCTTGCCCGGGCATCCTTCAAATTAAGATTGATACAGCGCTTGCCTCGCCCCAGGTAAGCACCCACGGCTGAAAGATTCGTGCCGGAGATAAAAGGTGGCATAAAGGTCGCCAGATCCGGACGGGATGCGGAAACGATCTTCAAGACTTCCGCCCCGAGATCCGCAAGGGTCATAGTAGCGAAGGGGCCCGGCAAAAGGGTCGTGAAATCCAGAATCTTCAATCCCTTCAGTGGTCCAGCCATAACATTGCCTTTACAGTCCCATGAAGCGTGCCACAATGGTCTTCATGATCTCATTCGTCCCGGCAAAGATCCGTGTTACCCGGATATCCCGCCAGGCACGGGAGATGGGGTATTCATCACAGTAGCCATAGCCGCCATAAAGCTGTACGCATCGGTCAGCCACCCGATTCGCCATGTCAGTTGTCCAAAATTTGGCCATGGATACTTCGATGACCACGTTCTTTTTTTCCACGTGATCCGCGATGAGCTTATCAACAAAAGTACGGCCGAGCATCACGTCCGTAGCCATTTCCACAAGCTCAAACTGGTTGTGCTGAAATTTGGATATGGGCTTGCCGAAAGCGACACGGTCCTTACAGTACTGAATCGTCATGTCGAGCATGAGCTCCGCCGCAGCAACAGCTCCAATAGCACAGACAAGACGCTCCTGCTGGAGCTTTAGCATGAGCTTTAGGAAGCCCGTACCCTTTTCACCCAGGAGGTTCGCTTTAGGAATCCGGCAGTCTGTAAAATACAATTCTGCAGTATCCTGGCTGTGCCAGCCCGCCTTCTTGATCTGGCGCCCTTTTTCAAAGCCAGGAGTGTCGGCTTCCACCAGGAAAAGATCAACGGCCCGATGTGGATTATCCACTTTCGGATCCCGTGCCGCTACTACAACAAGGTCGCAGTTGATTCCATTGGAAATGAAAGTTTTCTGACCATTGAGGATGTATGTATCGCCATTATCTGCGGCCGTCATTTTCATGGCTGCGAGGTCGCTGCCTGCATTGGGCTCTGTCATGGCGACAGCGGTAATAATATCACCGCTGACACATCCCGGCAGGTACTTCTGTTTATGCTCCTCGGAGCCAAACGACTCAATATAGGGAACGACGATGTCACTATGCAGTGAGGCCGTGAGACCCGAGAAATTCGTCTTTGTCATTTCTTCACAGACGATGACAGAATAGAGAAAGTCCCCCCCAACCCCACCGTATTCTTCAGGCACGGCGGTGCAGAGGAATCCCTGCTCACCCATTTTCTTCCACGCGCTCTTTGGGACAATGCCTGCCTCTTCCCATTCCTCGATATGGGGTATGATTTCCTTTTCAAGAAACTTCTTGAGACTGTCCCTGAACATCTTGTGTTCATCCGTGTACTTCAAAATATCCATAGCATTCCCCTTTTGCATTCTTTATATTCCCCCATCTCCCCCTTTGAAAAAGGGGGAGATGGGGGAATGAAATATACGCTTTGTCCCTCAGTTTCCCTGTCGGCCGATGATGGAGATGGCGCAGACATTCTGATGGGGGAACCCGCCGAGGTTATGGGTCAGACCGAAGCGGGGGTCCTTCAACTGCCGATCACCGGCGCGGCCGAGGATCTGTAAGTACATCTCATAGATCATCCTGAGCCCCGAGGCTCCAATCGGATGGCCGAAGCATTTGAGCCCGCCATCGATCTGCGACGGGATCTTCCCGGTACTGTCATAGAAACCGTCGAGGGAATCCTTCCAGGCCTGGCCCCGATCGGAAAGATGAAGGTCCTCATAAGTGACGAGCTCTGTAATGGAGAAGCAGTCATGGACTTCAATCATGCTGATCTCTTCTTTCGGATTTTTGATGCCTGCCTCTTCATAAGCTTTTGTACTGGCCTTGCTTGTGGTGACGAAGTGCTCACCGCGCCACTCGTTGAATCCCCCTTCATAGCCGCTGCTCACGGCCAGTTGGAGGGCCTTTACCGTAATGATGTCCTTTTTCCCCAGGCTCTTGGCAATCTCCGGGGTCGTGACGATGGCGCATGCTGAACCGTCGCTCACACCGCAGCAGTCGAATAATCCAAGCGGATGGGCGATGATCGGAGCAGCGAGGACCTGATCAATAGTCACGGGTTTCCTGAGATGGGCCTTGGGATTCTTGGCACCATTGGCATGGCTCTTCACAGAGACATGGCCGATGGCCCTTTTAAGATCCTTATCGGAAACCTTGTACTTTGCTGCATAAGCGGAGGCGAGCTGGGCAAAAAGACCCGGTGCCGTTCCATTGGGAAACCACTGCCATATCAGGGAACCGAAGTTCGATCCCGCATTGGGCAGTCCGCCATAGCCAGTGTCCTTCAGCTTCTCGACACCCTGGGCGAAGCAGATGTCATAAGCTCCGGAGGCCACCGCGTAGACAGCGCCGCGGAAGGCTTCCGTCCCCGTGGCGCAGAAATTTTCCGTCCGAGTTATGGCGATATGCGGAAGGCGAAGGGTGACGCCGAGCGATGTTGCTGCCTTGCCGACATTTATCTCATCCATGCAGACGCCAAACCAGGCTGCCTGGATTTCCTTCTTATCGATACCGGCATCGGCGATGCATTCCTGGAAAGCTTCCACGAGAAGCTCTTCGGCACCGCAGTCCCATCGCTCACCAAATTTGGTGCAGCCCATGCCGATGATTGCCACTTTATCTCTAATTCCTGATGCCATCTGAGCACCTCCTACAGTTTAAAAGTAAACAACTTGCCGATAAGTTGGGATTTCATCATGTCACCCTCGACCTTCAGTTTGCCTTCGCTGAAAGCCTTCATCCCATCGAGCTTCCCGGTGATGAGGGCGATGAAATCCTGATCGGCCATTTTAATGGTGGTCGTCGGCGAAGCCGCCTTCCCTTCCTCTACCTTCAATGTTCCGCCCTTGATCGTGGCGGACCACTCACCGCCTCCTGCCCCGGAAATGCTGAACTGGAAGACGAGATCCTTGCCTGCCGCTTTATCGGCGTTGAAAGCCTCCGGCATCTTCGCGAAGATGCCTTTTACATCAATGGCTCCTCCGCCACCCTTGGCCTCTCCAGCCTTGGCAGGCGCCGGCGGCATCAGGAAGGTCATGATGGCGGCATTGAGCTCGCCATACTCTTTTGCGCCTTCCATCGAATTGATCTTGTCCCAGTTGTCCCGGATATCCTCGACAGACGGCGGATTTTCGCCGCCTCCAAGCAGGGTTCCCGGACCTGTGACCATGGCGGCTCTGTTGTAGAAGCCTGCCGCTGCGTTGAAGATGCTCCCCGTATCCTGGCATTCCTCGGAGGAGAGATACAGGACGAGAGGGGCGATGAAGTCAGGCTGAAGTTTCGCGAACATGTCGGGTGGCATGACATCTTCGGTGAGACGTGAAGCTGCCACCGGTGCAACCGTATTGACCTTGATGTTATACTTACCACCTTCCAACTTCAGCGTGTTCATGAATCCCACCAGGCCCATCTTCGCCGCACTATAGTTCGTCTGACCGAAATTTCCGTATAAACCGGCAGCAGACGTTGTCATGATGATCCGGCCATAACCGTTGTCACGCATCACCTGGAATGCCGGCCGCGTTACATTGTAGGCACCCTTCAAATGAACGGCCAGCACTGCATCCCAGTTCTCAGGCTCCATCTTCAAAATACCCTTGTCACGCAAAATTCCCGCGTTGTTGATCAGTATGTCCACCTTGCCAAAGGTATCCACCGCTGTCTTTACGATGCCCTGTCCACCCTCCGCCGTGGCCACATTGTCATAATTCGCTACTGCCTCGCCTCCCAGCGCCTTGATCTCCTCGACCACCTTGTCGGCCGGCGACGCGGAACCTGCACCGGAACCGTCTCGGGCGCCGCCGAAGTCATTTACTACGACCTTCGCGCCGCGCTTGCCTAACTCCAGCGCATACACGCGGCCCAAACCAGCTCCCGCTCCCGTTACAATCGCTACACGACCCTGGAAATCGACTTCGGGAACCCAACCGACCTGTGGTACTGCTTTCCAGAAGTATCCGGAGAAACCGCGCTCGTTGTCTACAAACTTCTTTCTAAAGGAGAAATTCACCGGCATGCCCACTTTGATCTCCCCAGGTTCGCAGTCCGTGAAGTCGGCCATGAAGCGGCCACCGTTATTAAATTCAATCATGCCGTAGCTCCCCGGCGGATCCTGGGAAACAGCGAGGAGGTCGGATGTAAATGTCATGATCTTTGCCGGCTGGTCCGCGAACTCATAGTCGTCCTGGGTGTTCACATGGCCGCATGCAGGATTCACGCAGATATCCATCTTCGGATATTGCGGCGTCCCGCAGTCACGGCACTTGCCGCCGACCAGGCCGAGAATCATTTTCCGCTTCCGCCAGAGGACCGACATTGCCGTCTGAGTCGGAGCTTCGGCCCTGATACCCATCTCAGGCTGAATGAGGTTTCTGAACTTCAGGAACTTCATATAGTTGTCATTTGTCTTCTTGTTGGCAAGGGCGCCCTTCACGCCGGAGTGCGCCGGAAGCTTCGTGATGGCGTCTGTCACCTTGAAGTACAAGGCATCGCAGCCCTGGCCGAACCCTGCCAGCAGGATGCCGTCGCCCGGCTTTGACTGCTCGAGCGCAGCCACGAACATCAGGAGCGCGTGGGCCGCACCGGTTTCGCCGCAGACCTCGTGCATCTGGTCATTGACCTTGTCCGGAGAAGCGCCGAGCTTCTTGGCGATGGCTTTATGTTCCGCCTTGAAGATACAGGGGAAGACAACTTTGGTTACATCATTGATGGTGATGCCGAGTTTCTTGAACAGGCCGTCCACAGCCTCGGGGATGAATTTCGAGTAAGCCTCTTCCCGGAGCCAGCGCTCTTCCCACATATAATCCGTAGCTTTCCATGATCCGCGGTAGTGATCCACAAAATCATAGGACACTGTGTAGCTCCCCTTGAACTCGGCAATCACGTCATTGCCGTTGCCCACGAGAAGGGAGGCGGCGCCGTCTCCGAACCACATTTCATAGAAATAGGCAGGTTTTGTCTGCCGGTTGTCCGAAGCCGTCACGAGGATGTTTTTTTTGTCCCCGGCCTTAACGACGTCTAGAGCGGTGAGAAGTCCGGTCGTACCGGCCCTCAGCGAAGCAGCGAAATCCGCTGTCACGATGTTGCTCCTCAAATTGAGGGCGGTTGCCAAAATGCCGGCATTCTGACGGTCGCTGTACGGCATGGTGGTTGAGCACAGATAGTCGCCATCGATGGTTTTCTTGTCCTTGCCGATGATGCAGTCCCTGGCGGCCGCTACGGCCATTGTCAGACTGTCTTCATCGTAGTTGCACATGGACCTCTCCCCCTGGGCTACGGCAATGATCGCCGGGGCGAACCACCCCATGGCCTGGAATATGGCCATGCGGTCCAGCCTCAGGCGGGGGATATATGCGCCGTAGGAAGTGATTCCAATCATTGTTAACCTCCTTTTCTTAATATCAATTAGAATTTGAATATTTTTTCAAGCAACTGGGACTTCATCAGATCGCCCTCGATCTTGAGTTTTTTCGAGGTGTAAGCCTTCATGGCTGTGATCTCGCCGTTCATGAGGCTCAGGAAGTCCGCCGTATCCATTTTCAGAATCGTTGTTGGGCTGGCGTGTTTCGCCTTTTCTATTTTGAGCGCACCGCCTTTGACTTCCGCGTACCAGTCGCCGCCGCCGTCGCCGGAGATGGAGTACTGAAACACGACATCCGCACCCGCCGCCCCTTCGGCATTGAAAGCGGAGGGCATCTTCGCAAAGACTTCCTCAGCGCTCTTGAAGCCGCCTTTTGGGCCTTCTGCCTTGGGTGTCAGGGCCTTAAGGAGATCGCCAAGGACAAAATCATTAAGCTGCTCAAATTCCTTGGCCCCTTTCATGTTACGGATCTTGTCAAAGTTTGCACGAATCTGTTCCGGTGAAGGAATCTTCTGTCCATCGCCAATGAGGATGCCGGGACCTGTCTGCATAGCCGCTCTGTTGTAAAACCCCATGCCGCAATTATAAATCTTGCCGCTGACCGGACATTCCTCCGAACAGAGGTAAAGAACGATCGGGGCAATGAATTCGGGCTTGAGTTTCGCAAATAGATCGGGTGGCAGAACATCTTCCGTTAGACGTGAGGCTGCAATCGGTGCGATGGTGTTAACCTTTATATTATACTTGCCGCCTTCCAGCTTCAGGGTATTCATGAATCCCACCAGACCCATCTTCGCCGCACTGTAATTCGTCTGACCAAAATTTCCATACAATCCAGCCGCAGATGTTGTCATGATGATGCGGCCGTAACCATTGTCCCTCATTACTTGAAACGCCGGTCTCGTCACATCGTAGGCACCTTTCAGATGGACGGCAATCACCGCATCCCAATTCTCGGGCTCCATTTTCAAAATGCCCTTGTCACGCAAAATTCCGGCATTGTTGATCAATATGTCCACTTTGCCGAAGGCATCCACAGCCGCCTTCACGATGCCTTGCCCACCTTCAGCCGTGGCCACATTGTCATAATTTGCAACCGCCTTACCGCCCAAGGCCTTAATTTCCTCGACCACCTTGTCGGCTGGCGATGCAGAACCTGCGCCGGAGCCGTCACGCGCGCCGCCGAAATCGTTTACCACGACCTTGGCACCACGCTTACCCAACTCCAACGCGTATACACGGCCCAAACCGGCACCCGCTCCTGTCACGATCGCCACGCGACCATCAAAACGAATCTCGCCCTGCATTACGCTACCTCCCTTCCTCAATTTATGGAATTCAGTTCGATGGAAACTTTACTTCTTATTGAAAGGCGTGCTGCCCTTTGCGCTTGCTGTGCCATTACCGCCTTCCCCCATGGTGAAGGCGGGTATATGAATGATCTTCAGGGTCTCTTTCACCAGGGCGATGTATTTGCCTCGTTCAAGTTTCAATATCGTGCGAAAAAAATTTTCGCCGGAAACAAAATTGTGAATGGAGTTCATGATGGCCAGGACCATCATATGCGCGAGGGACGGGGGTTTCTTGCGGTTGTTGCTCATACCCATGGCCCAGGCAATCTCAGCGGTAAATTCCGGAACCTGGAGTTCGAACACATCTTCATCCCTGGTTTTCCCGAAATATCGCCAGAGGATGAGATTGGAAACCTCGGGATGCTCAAAGAGATACTCTGTCATCTGATCGATGGAAATTTCGAGGCGCTCACCGATGGTCGCACCGTGAACAATTTTTTCCACCTCCATGAGTTTCTGGCCGAGGTCTTTATTGATATCGATGACAACGGATTCAAAGAGGTCTTTTTTTTCTCCCCAATGGTAATGAAGGGTCGAGATGTCGATGCCTACCTCCAGCGCGATCATCCGGGTTGTTGTGCCATGATATCCATATTCACCGAACATCTTCCGGGCAACCGCCAAAATGCGGGCTTTCATGGAGTCAGGATCTTTACGAGCCTTCTCGAGGGGTGTAGCCATCACTTTATTCCATGCTTTGATTCCATCAAATGATGGAGGAGCATAACGACAAAATTTCTCCATGTCAAGCACAATAAATAAGAGTGACATTTATAACAGATTGTATTTATTTATTATTTCAAATATACGGATTTTGCCGGTTAAATCAATTCCATCCACGGAAATGAATTGGGACTTTTGGCTTGACAGGAAAGTTTGATTCGGATAAAGAGTATACATTAAACGTGAGCTGGCCCATAATAGGAGGAAAATAGACTTGGCAGAACACAAATCCGCAATAAAAAGAAGCAAGCAAAACGAAAAGCGCCGTTTGAGAAATGCAACTGTGAAGTCACAGGTTAAAACGGAGATGAAAAAAATACTTTCCATGGTTGAAGCGAAAGATTCAGAAGGCGCCCGGGTTGCATTGAAGGACGCCATACCGACCATTGCCAAGGCTGGATTAAAACGCGTCTATCACAAAAAAAATGCTTCACGCAAGATTTCCCGCCTGATGCGCAACGTGAATACGCTTGCGAGCAAGTAACCCCGTTGAAAAAAGTCCCCGGATTACAAACTTGTGATGGCACCCTTACAGGGCACCCTGAATTTATTTCAGGGTCTATTCTTTTGTATAGATCCTGAATCAAGTTCAGGATGACAAAGAGTGGCGCGGGATGAAGCGCAACGCGGCATATGGAGCTTTTAACAAGCCATCAGAAGTCGGTGGTCAGCAGCCGGTATATTCTCTCCGCCAATTCATTGGACAACTTCAAGAGAGCATTTTTTCGATTCATCTCCGCCGTGCTCTGAGTTTCTCCAGGACTTAAGAAATAATCTTCGCCAAGTGAGTAGTTATCTACCCGCCAGACAGTCTTTCCAGAAACCCGCTCCATAAAACTGAACCTTACAGTGGCCGTCACGCTCTCTTCGGCTGCAAGGGCATTGACATTATAAGACAGGGGTGAAGCTATCAGCTTCCTTATGGAGCCTTGAAAAATAGCATCGGATTCATCGGGGCTGCTCACAATTTCAAAGCGTTTTCCATCGATAAATTCACTGATCATTGCATCACGAAAATAGTTTTCCAGGTAGGGCTCACTGGTTTCGTTTTTAAATGGCGCTACATAAACCTTCCGTATCTGAGGGTTGATTTGCCCCCCTCCGGACTTGAATGTATATCCGCATGCAAGGACCAGCAAGGACATTAGGATAATCATCAAAAGTATCAGGTGCCTCATCTCTAAAATTAACCTCTATCCCTTGACAACGATGTTGATGAGCTTTCTCGGTACGTATACTTCCTTAAGAATCTTGAGACCTGCGATTTGTTTGGCAATCTTCTCATCAGCAAGCGCCATAGTTTTGATACGATCTTCAGACTCGTCAGCCGATACGGTAATACGGCTGCGGACTTTCCCGTTGATCTGAATGACTATTGTGATCTCCTCCTCGGCCGCGATGGCGGAAACATATTCAGGCCACGAAACATCGGCAAGACTTCCCCGGAAGCCAAGGGCTTCCCAGAGCTCTTCCGTCATGTGGGGAACAATGGGAGACAGCAGGACGATGACCGTTTCGATGGCTTCCCGGATGACAGCCATGGCTTTTTTATCTTCACGTGACGGCCTGGCAACCTGATACAGAATATTGACGAGCTCCATCACGGCACTTACAGCCGTATTGAAATGGAAGCGGTCTTCGATATCGCTTGTAACTTTTTTGATTGTTTGGTGAGTTTTTCTGCGCAGGGATTTCAAATCGCCATCAAATACTTCCATTCCGTGGTAAGCCTCGACATCCTGGATGTCATCGAGATAATCCATCACAATTCGCCATGTACGGTTCAGAAAACGGAACGAGCCATCCACACCCAGGTCGCTCCATTCAAGATCCTTTTCCGGCGGAGCGGCGAACAGGCAGAACATCCGGGCCGTATCCGCACCATAACGATCGATGAGGTCATTAGGTTCAACAACATTTTTCAAGGATTTGGACATCTTCTCTATCTTACCAATGATTGCTTCCCTGCTGCAGTGAATGCACCTCCCATCTTTGACCTCATCGGGAAACAGGTATCCGTGCTCGCTGCAGCGCATGGATTCCTTGATGACCATGCCCTGCGTAAGTAAATTCGTAAAAGGTTCATCCACACCGACAACCCCGAAATCCCGGAGCACCTTGGTATAGAAACGGGCGTACAGGAGGTGCATGATGGCATGCTCGATCCCACCGATATACTGATCAACAGGCATCCAATAATCAACTGCCTTTCGGTCGAGGCCAGGTTTTTTATTGAAGTGCGGACTGCAGAAACGATCAAAATACCAGGAAGACTCCACGAAGGTATCCATCGTATCCGTCTCTCTTTTTGCAGGACCGCCGCAGGATGGACAAATGGTCTCCACAAAGGTCTTCGCCTTGGCCAGAGGGGATCCCCCTTCTCCGGTTATTTCCACATCCATGGGCAGGACCACGGGAAGGTCCTTTTCCGGCACCGGAACGGTACCGCAATGATTGCAATTGAGCATGGGGATCGGTGCCCCCCAATACCGTTGGCGGGAGATACCCCAATCCCTTAAGCGATATTCAATTGTTTTTTCCCCCCGTCCCAGAGACTCAAGATGCGCAGCAATGGCATCGAGTGCCTTCATATTTTCCATTCCGTTGAAAGGCCCGGAATTCACGAGAACGCCCTCATCCACATAAGCTTCCTTCATGGTCTGCGGATCGAGGGGACGATCCGGTGGTTGAATCACCACAATCCTGGAAAGATTGTAGCGCTCGGCAAACTCGAAATCTCTCTGGTCATGCGTCGGTACGGCCATGACGCATCCCGTTCCATAATCAGCCAATACAAAATTCGCTGCGAAAATGGGCATTCGCTGGTTTGTCACAGGATTAAGGCAATACGATTCGAGGAAACAACCCTCTTTTTCATAGTATTCAGAAGTCCGCATGAGGCGGTCCTGCTTTTTGACTTTATCCACAAAGGCCGTGACTTCTCTTTCGACAGATTTGCCCTTGACCAGTTCCATGACGAGAGGATGCTCAGCGGCTATGAGCATGAAAGTGGCACCGAAAATCGTATCCTGTCTGGTCGTGAAAACCTTGATGTCACCTCCGCCGTCTGCCATGGGAAAAGAAATTTCGCAGCCGTAACTCTTGCCGATCCAGTTCTTCTGCATGGTGAGCACACGCTCCGGCCAGCCTGGCAGCTTGTCGCAATACTCGAGAAGCTCTTCAACATAATGTGTGATCCGGAAAAACCATTGGTCAAGTGTTTTTTCAACGATTTCCGTAGAGCATCGCCAGCAGAGCCCTCCCTCGACCTGCTCGTTAGCCAGAACCGATTCCTGTCATACATCCATAGGAAGAACAGTTGTTCCCAGTGGTAGTATTCAGGCTCGCAGGTGGATAGTTCCCTTTCCCAGTCGTAGCTGAACCCCATCCGCTTCAACTGGCTCCGCATATTGGCTATATTGTCGTTTGTCCAGATCGCCGGATGGATTCCATGGTCAATAGCTGCATTTTCGGCTGGCATACCGAAAGAATCCCAACCCATGGGATGAAGGACGTTGAAACCTTTCATTCGTTTATAGCGGGCAACCACATCCCCTATTGTATAGTTTCGCACGTGACCCATATGAATTTTACCGGATGGATACGGAAACATCTCCAGGAGGTAGTATTTTTTACGTCCAAAATCTTCCGAAACACAGAAGGTCCTGTTTTTCTCCCATCCAGCCTGCCGTTTCGCTTCAATGTCCTTCGGTTCGTATTTTCTGTTCATCCGATTTAGGTGCCTCCGATATTTTGCAATCTTCACAATGCTTTAAATATAAAGCGTCAAGAATTCCATTGATAAATGAGCCTGAATTTTCTGAACCGTATGTTTTACCGAGGTCGATGGCCTCGTTGAGAGTAACCTTGGGCGGGATATCCGGACAGTAGAGCAGCTCAAAAGCTGCCATGCGAAGGATACATTTGTCAACCCGGGACATCCGTGAAATAGACCAGTGTTCGGAACAGATACTTATGATGCGATCTATATCGTGTCTGCGTTCCCAGGAGCCTTCGATAAGGTGCGAGGAAAAGTCCTGGGCTTCCCTGGATAAGACGATCCCCTCGACATCCTCTTCCGGCAATACAAAATTTTGCCAGAAGAGCTCGATGGCATCTCCTGCATCAATCTCTAAAACATCAAGAGCGTAAAGAACTTTGAGCGCAACCTCACGCGCTCTTCTCCGTTGCTGCATCCAATCCTCAGATCAGGGTCAAGTGATCCCTGCCCGTCAAGACAGCTTTTTAAAAAGGTCTACCATTTCGATGGCTGACATGGCTGCATCCCAGCCTTTGTTGCCGGCCTTGGTACCCGCCCGCTCAATAGCCTGTTCAATCGTATCCGTGGTCAAAACGCCAAAAGCAACAGGAACTTCCGTTTCCAGGGCGACGTTCGCAATGCCTTTTGATACCTCCGCGCTGATGTACTCAAAATGAGGCGTCGCGCCCCTTATCACGGCCCCAAGGCATATCACGGCATCGTAACGTTTGCTTTTCGCCAATTTTTTGGCAATCAGCGGTAATTCAAAGGCGCCGGGTGTTTTGAAAATTTGGATGTCCTTCTCATCCGCGCCTGCACGGGTCAGGGCATCCAGGGCACCTTCGATCAGCCGGCTGCAGATAAAATCATTAAACCGGCTGGCAACGAGGGCAAATTTCATTCCCTTCGCGACAATTTTTCCTTCGATGATCTTTGGCATGGCTTCTCTCCATTCTCAGATTTTTAAGATGTGACCCATTTTTTTCTTTTTGGTCTGGAGGTAATGGATGTTCTTTTCACCTGGTGTGATTTCGATCGGGACCCGCTCTGTAATGGTAATTCCGTATCCTTCCAGCGCAACAATCTTTTTGGGATTGTTTGTCATGAGGCGCATCTTCCTGACCCCCAGATCCACCAGAATCTGGGCGCCGATCCCATAATCCCTGAGATCCGGTTTGAATCCGAGCTCGACATTAGCCTCAACCGTATCCTTCCCCTGCTCCTGGAGCGCATAGGCACGGATTTTATTGACCAGGCCGATTCCACGCCCTTCCTGACGCATATAGACGATGATCCCTTTGCCGGCCCGGTCGACCATATTCATGGCCGCATGAAGCTGATCACCGCAGTCACATCGTTCAGACCCGAAGGTGTCCCCTGTAGCGCACTCCGAATGTACCCGCACAAGGACCTCGTCTTCCGGTTTGATGTCGCCCTTCACAAGGGCTATGTGCTGATAGTCATCCACCTCATTTTCATAAACAATGACCTTGAATTCCCCGCCATATTTCGTTGGGATGTTTGCCGATGCCACAGGATGAATCAGTGACTCATTCTGCATACGGAAATCGATGAGGTCGGCAATCGTGACAATCTTCAAGCCATGGGCCTCTGCAAAGATTTCAAGGTCGGGCATGCGTGCCATCGTCCCGTCATCTTTCATAACCTCACAGATCACACCGCATGGCTTCAAGCCGGCCAACCGTGCCAGATCGACAGAGCCTTCCGTCTGGCCCGTGCGTACGAGAACTCCTCCCTTTCGGGCACGAATGGGAAAGATATGTCCCGGACTGACAAGATCATCAGGCTTAACATCGTCGGCCACAGCTGCACGGACCGTCGTTGCACGATCTGCCGCAGAGATGCCGGTTGTAACACCGTGCTTGGCTTCGATGGAAACGGTGAAGGCTGTTCCAAACCGGGAGCGGTTGTCCCTGACCATGGGGGTTAAATGCAGCCGATCGGCATGCTCTTCCGTCAGAGTAAAACAAATCAAGCCCCGGCCATACATTGCCATAAAATTGATCGCATCGGGAGTGACAAACTCTGCGGCCATGCAGAGATCTCCTTCATTTTCACGATCTTCGTCATCCGTGAGTATAACCATCCTGCCATTTTTTATATCTTCGATTGCCTCTGGAATGGTGCTGACCATATGAGTACCTTTTTATTTTATAAAACCGTATTTGGATAAAAAATCCATATTGATACCGCCCTTGACCGGCTCTGCATTTTCTCCGTTGCTGTGCATAAGCAGTTTCTCGACATACTTGCCGAGAATGTCCGTTTCAATGTTTACAACGTCCCCGACTTTCCGCTGTATGAGGGTTGTTTTTCCAGCGGTTAGAGGAATGATGCTAACATGAAACCGCCTTTTTTCGCAATGGGTTACGGTCAGGCTGATACCGTCCACAGCTATGGAGCCTTTTTCTACGATGTATCGATCCAGGGTCTTATCTATCTCTATTCCGAAGATAGTGGCATTGCCCTGTGAAGACCTGTCCCGGATGGTTCCCACACCATCCACGTGACCGAGGACCAGGTGCCCCCCAAGAAAATCGTTGAGCCTCAAAGATTTTTCGAGGTTGACTGTTTCTCCGGGATGCAGAAAGTCCAGGTTGGTCCGGGAGAGTGTTTCCGGTGAAACATCGGCCACAAACAGGCGGTTGCCCTTGCTTATCACGGTCAGACACGCACCATTGATTGCAATGCTGTCACCGATCTGCAGGTCTCCAAGATCAAGGTTCGTTTCGATTTCAATCTGCCTTTCAGTACCGCGGGCCGACCATCGTCGAAAGGTGCCCACAGCCTGGATGATTCCGGTAAACATTTTCTACGCTCTTTCACCGCTTCTTTTTCTTGGACGGTTTGACATTGTTTTCCTTCTTTGTGCTGAGAAAATCCTTCAGCTCATCCAGAAAATCTCCAACATCCCGGAACCGGCGGTAGACGGAAGCAAAACGTACATAAGCTACCCCATCCAATGTCTGAAGCTCCTTCATGACGGTTTCTCCAACCATGGAGGAAGGGATTTCCTTTCCCTGGAAGTCCTGGCATGTTCGCTCAACCTTTTCGAGCAGGTTATCGATCGCTTCCGTGCTGATGGGCCGTTTCTCACAGGCCTTTTTGATCCCCTGGAGAACTTTGTTCCGATCAAAGGTTTCTCGCCGGCCATCTTTTTTTACGATAACAGGGAGGACTTCTTCAACGAACTCATAGGTAGTGAAGCGACGCCCACAGCCAATACACTCCCGTCGTCTGCGAATTGCATTACTGTCCTTACTGATCCTGGAGTCAATCACTTTGTTTTCTGCATTTCCGCAAAAAGGGCATTTCATGTCTTGACAACCTCTATACCGGCCTCTTTAATCATCTCCTCGGCAAGCTGATCCCTGTAACCGTCCCGGAAATAGATCCGCCGGATACCTGCATTGATGATCATTTTTGCACAGATGATACAGGGATGATTCGTACAGTAAATTGAGGAACCGTTCACACTTACCCCATGCAACGCCGCCTGTATGATTGCGTTCTGCTCTGCATGCAGTCCCCGGCAGAGTTCATGTCGTTCGCCGGACGGTATCTTCATGCCTTCGCGCATGCACCCGATATCCAGGCAGTGACGAAGCCCCGATGGAGCGCCGTTATAGCCTGTTGCCAAAAGCCTCCGGTCTTTGACCAATACAGCGCCCACACTCCGCCTCAGGCACGTGGATCGCTTTGCAACCAGCTCCACAATGGCCATAAAATATTCATCCCAGTCGGGCCGCTGTGTCTGTGCTGTCATACAAGACCTTTCCTGCCTTCATGGCGCTGTTTTAAGGCGGTCCGCATACAGGGGAAAGCGTTCGCATAGCGCTTTCACCTCCTGCCGGATGGCAGTGATCCGGGATTCATTATGAATATCACGCAGACAGTCAGCGATCATGCCTGCGATCTTCTCCATTTCGGCTTCCTTCATTCCGCGGGTGGTCAGGGCTGGCGTGCCGATACGAATCCCGCTGGTTACCATGGGGCCGCGGGAATCGAAAGGTATGCCATTCTTGTTGACCGTAATTCCGGCACGGTCCAGCGTTTCCTGGGCCTCGGCACCTGTCATCCCCTTGTCGGTGAGATCGACCAGCATCAGATGGTTGTCCGTCCCGCCGGAAACCAGGCGGAATTTCCCGGCCTGAAGAGCGGTCGCCATGGCGTTCGCATTTTTTATA
>JBEKJA010000038.1:0-12366 GCA_050011475.1 Syntrophales bacterium | reverse complement strand
CCTGCATACCGGATGCAAGCTGCACTTCATTCACAATAAGAGGAACCAGGGCAGGACGAATGCCGACAATGCTGTGGCCAGCCTCTTCGGCCATGCGGAATCCGTCGCCTGTTGATCCTGTAGACGGACAGCTTGCACCGCCCGTGGCCAGAATAACAGCCCCGCCATATTTGATCCCATTTTCCAATCGAACACCCTTTAATGATCCATCGCCGATCTCCAGTCCGGTGACACGGCTTCCCGTTTCCATTTTTACCCCATGGTCACTTGCATAGTACCGCAATGCCGCAACCACGTCTGAGGCTCTGTCCGATGTTGGAAAGATTCGCCCGCCGCGCTCCACCTTGGTATCGACACCGTATAGCTTCAACAATGCAAGCAGGTCATCACGGAAAAAACAGTTGAAGGCACTATAGAGGAACCGGCCATTAGAACCATACATGGCAATAAATTCAGCTTGAGATTTTATATTGGTGAGGTTGCACCTTGTCTTGCCGGACCACAGGATCTTCTTGCCTGGCTTCTCCATTTTTTCAAGAAGAAGAACTTCAGCGCCCATCTCAGCCGCACGCCCGGCCGCCATCAGACCGGATGCACCGGCACCAATGACAATGAGACGGTTTGCAGACAACCTGTCCAGAGATTTTGTCATTATGCTTCAGTATCACGAAACGAAAACCCGGTAAAGGGCTGCCATCAAGTCCCGAACATTTTGACAAAACTTCACGTTTCTTCTATACTTCGCTGCATAATTCATAAATCAAGAACCGGAGAAAGGAAAATGTCATGGACTTTGAAAAAACCATAAAGGGAAGAAGGAGCATCCGTAAATTCAAACCGGACTCTGTACCGGAAGATATGATTCGAACCGTTCTCGATACAGCCAGATGGGCTCCGTCATGGGGCAATACCCAGCCATGGTCATGCTATGTTATTACAGGTGCCGCCCTGGAAAAATTCAAGGAAGCCAATCGCGGAAAACTCATGGGAGGTGCGCCTGGATCACCGGAGGTACCCATGCCATCTGCATGGAGTGCACCACTGAAGCAGAGATACATGGATATCGGCAAGAGCGTCCTCACTGCCTTGGCCATCCCGCGTGAGGATAAGGAAGCGCGCATCCGCTACATGGCCGAAATGCACGCCCTGTTCGGTGCCCCATGCATGATTATTTTCGCTTTCGATAAGAGCGTCCCGGAAGGCTATGCAATGCTCGACGTGGGATCCCTTCTTCAGACCGTCTGCCTGACGGCACACGATAAAGGTTTGGGTACGTGCATTCTTGCAGCCTCTGTAACCTATTCGGATCTGCTGCGGGAACTTTTTCCCATTCCCCAGGATCAGACGATTGCCATTGGGGCAGCTCTTGGTTATCCCGATGATAAGGCCCAGGTGAATTACTTTGAGCGGCAGCGTGCCGCCGTCAACGATTTTGTCAGATGGGTGAAATAAAATGGACCCTGTAAACATCAAATGTACTATACCAAAAACCCTGTCAAAGAAAATCGGCGACATTGATCTCTCATATTTATATTACGACGGTGACGGCCCGTTCATCATCATGCTGCATGCTACTGGATTCCTTCCCTGGCTCTGGCATCCCATCTCACGCGATCTCGCACCCGCGTACAGGATTATCGCACCGTATTTCTGCGATCACAGGGTTGCGGATCCGGAGACGGGAGGTCTGGACTGGATGAGCATGGCCGAAGATCTTTATACCTTGTGCAAGGCCCTGGGAATCGAACATCCATTCTTGGTCGGCCATTCCATGGGAGCCACAGTACTGACTATGGCCACTGCCGCCTACGGTCTTCAAACTAGGGCGATGGTGTTGATCGAACCGATCTTCCTGCCAGAGAATTTTTACGGCATTCCAATCCGTGTGGATGATCACCCCCTCGCATCAAAAGCCATCAAGCGCACAAACTATTGGTCCAATCCTGAAGAGGCCTTCTCCTATCTTAAATCAAAGAGCCTATTTGAAAGTTGGGATGAGGAGATGCTCGAGCTATACATCCGCTTCGGCATGGCACCTGGAGAAAGGGGCGGGCTTCAGCTTGTCTGTTCGCCACAGCGTGAAGCTGCGTTATTCATGGGAGGCATGTTCAAGAATCCATGGCCGCTTCTTCCGAACGTCACATGCCCCACACTCGTACTGGAAGGTGAGACCAGTGAGAATCGATCATTCATCGATCTTCCAAAGGCAGTTGCCCTTTTTAAGAGAGGAACGCATCGTCTGCTTCCTGGACTGGGACATCTCATTCCAATGGAAAAGCCAGGGAAGACAACACAGATCATCAGAGATTTTTTTGACCCGATCCGTAACGCATGACACGAGCACTCCTACTGACGCCGACTGCATTTCCCAAACTGACGGGCAATGCCATAACCGTGGACAGGATTCATCACAGTCTCACCGGCAAAGGCGTCACAAGCAGAATCATCGACCTTTCCTATAATCCAACTGAAGCAGTGATGAAGAAAGCAAACGCATTCAAACCGGATCTCATCCATTGCTTCCATACTTACAGGGCTGGCCGCATCGGATTGAAGGTGAAGGAGGTTCTGGATGTCCCCATGATCGCAACCCATAACGGGTACTGACATCAATATCGATTTTCACAACCACGCCAGGCATGATGCCATCCTCAATGTCCTTTGCCGATCGGACGCCGTCACAGTCTTCAACGAGCAGATCAGATACATCGTAGAGGAAAAGGAAATACACCCTTCAAAAATCATTTTCATTCACCAATCAGTATTTCTTCCACACGGCAAACTTTACAATTACAGGAAGCAATGGAACCTTGAAGAAGGTGATTTGGTTTTTCTTCTCTTCGGCGCGATCAGGAAAGTGAAGCGATTGCCCTATGCCATCGAAGTGATGGAATCGGTCAGAAAAACGCATCGATGTTTTCGATTATTTCTCGCCGGACCTATTCTTTAAGAAAAAGAGTTTCGCCTGATCAAAGCATTGATCAGAAATAAGCCATGGGCTGAATACCTTGGTACTATTGAAATAGCGATGGTTGCATCACTCTTGCGCAGTGTCGATGTTATACTCAGCACATCATTGTCCGAGTGCGAGTCCAACGCGATGATGGAAGCAATGAGTTGTGGAAAAACAGTCATCGGAAAAAACATTTCAGGCAGCGTTTCTCTCCTGACAGATGAGACACGAATCACTTTTCAGAAAAAAATAATCTGAGAGAAAAAATAATATTTTTGATAGAGCATCAAGAACGCATGAACGCCATCGGCCGGAAAGCCGCGCAGTTCCTACAACAGCGCTTTCCGCGCGAAAAAGAAATTTCATCTTACATAAATCTTTATCATTCATCACTCGAAGAAAAAAATGATGATATATGAAGATAATTTCTTGATTCATGCATAATTTTAGTGTATAAGGTATATCAAGGTTGCGGGTGGTTTTTTCGAACAAAGAACCATTTTAGCAAGAAGGAGGTAGTCGGAAATGGCAAATGGGAAAAAGGGAGACATACTGAATTGTGAAGTGTGTGGTCTCGTCCTGACCGTTGACGCTCTGGGTAATGCAGAGATGGGGGAGATCCTTTGCTGCAGCGAACCCATGGCTAAAAGGGAAGCTGCAAAGCCAAAGAAAACAGCAGCCTCCGCAAAGACTGCGAAAAAACCTGCAACCAAAAAAGCTGCCGTGAAAGCAAAGAAAGCAAAGGCAGCAAAAGCACCAAAGGCGAAAGCGGCACTTAAAAAGACGAAGAAGGCCGCATTAAAAAAGAAGTAGTCTCTCCACCCGGTGGTTAGAATGTAACTCACTTAACGAAAAGGAGGTAGTAAAGTTATGGTAGAAGCCAAAAAGAAAGTCGCGAAGAAACCTGCAAAAAAAGTCGCTGTAAAAGCAAAGGCTAAAAAAGCAGCACCCAAGGCGCTGAAGGCAGCGAAGCCAAAGGCGAAAGCAAAGGCGAAAGCAAAAAAGTAGACGCATCTCCTGCTGTAGTTGCAAAGTAAGCAGCTAAAGGAGACCCCGTCTCGTCAAGACGTAGAGTCGGGGTCTTTTCTATTTTCGGTATAAACCAATGAAGACATCTCAACGTATTCTCATCGTTGTACCCCATCCGGATGATGACATCAGAATTGGAAGGGTTTGCAAATCACCTGCCGTACCTTCATGTCAAAGATTTTGCTGCTGTTCGCCGGTTTCAGTACCAGGGCGGCATCGGCACCTTCAGCCGTTCCTCCAACCGTTATCACATCCTCATCCGTTCTGATAAGTCCCGCATCAGCAGCCATGAGAGAAATCTCAATGGCTACTTTGACGCCCTGTCCAAAAAGCCGCAGGGTAAAAGCCATGATTTCATCCACCTGATACGTGGCAAGCTTTCTTCGCACACCGCGGCCTACTCCTCCGAATGCGTGCTGCCCGGTAAAAACCGTTACGCCGGCAGCCTCCAGTTTCTTCCGGTTGCTGTCACTGAGCTCCTGGACATTGGACTCCATGAAACCGGTCACATGGGTAATGGCGATAATCTTAATCCGGTCCCCCAATATTTTGAGAGCTTCAAATGCCGTCTTACCGCTACAGGATGCTATGAGGATTTTTTGGATGGAAAGCTCCTCCGCCCGCCGGGCCACGGCCTCTAGAACCGCTGTTGTGTTTTTCTTACCCGCCTCTTTAAAATAAAGGCATTGCACTTCACTGCTGCATTTGGACGAAGCTGTCATACCCACCTCCTTGATCAGTCAAGGCGTTTATGGAAACGTCCCACGGCACCGCTGAATAAAGCGAATCCTAAAATAGCCAGAGCCGCATACTGAGGCCAGAGAACCTCCAGCCCGACACCCTTCAGAAAAATGCCTCGAATAATAACAAGAAAATAGCGCAATGGATTGACGTAAGTCAACCACTGAACTGCGACAGGCATATTGGAAATCGGAAAAACGAACCCGGATAACAGAAAAAAAGGCAGGATAATAAAGAATGCCGTCATCATGGCCTGCTGCTGCGTCTTCGATATCGTCGATATGAAAAGCCCTGTTCCAAGCGTACTCAACAGAAACAGGCAGGTAGCACCAAACAGGCAGGCAACACTTCCCACCATCGGTACATTGAACCAGAAAATCGCCACAATGGTTACCGCTGTCATCTGGGCCAGGGAAATTATGATGTATGGAATGGTTTTACCGATGATCAATTCAATGGGCTTCAAAGGTGTAACGATGATTTGCTCCATGGTCCCCGATTCTTTCTCCTTTATAATGGCAATGGAGGTAAGAAGCAGTGACAAAATCATTACAACGGAAGCCACAATACCAGGAACGAAGAAATACTGGCTGTCAAGATTTGGATTATACCATGTACGAACCCGGGCATCTACCCGGCCATAATCCAGATGCTGCGGATAGAGTTCACTCAGCATCTGGCTGTTGTACCTGTCCAGTACCTGAGTGGCATATGCGATACGGATCGAGGCCATATTGCTCATCGTACCATCGGCCAATATCTGAATGCGTGCCGTCTGGCCCTCCCTTATACGGGATGCCATGTCGGGACTGATCTTTATGGTCATATCAACTTTACCCCGAAGAAGAAGCTCTTCCATATCCCGATCGTTCATTGTCCGGTTGCTGATATGGAAGATTCCATTCCCGGTGAAGGCCTCGACAAGAAGCCGGCTTTCACGGGTCTGCGATTGATCGAGCAGGGCAATCCGTATGTTCCGGATATCATAGTTGACAACATAACCGAATACAAGGAGTTGTACGAACGGTGCGATGATCAGGATACGGCGATTTTGACGATCGCGAAAGAGCTGTATGAACTCCTTGCGGACAAGTTCCCGGATCCTCATCCAATTCATAGGCCCTCCTTGCGGAGAATGGCTATATTTATCACAGCCAGGATCAGGGCCATCAGTGTGAGCACCCCGAAACTCGGCAGAAGGCGGATAAAGTCCAGGTCCTTCAGATATATCCCACTGAGGATATCGATGTAATAGGTTGCCGGAACAGCATAAGTGACAAACTGGAGGACCTTGGGCATGTTGACGATGGGAAAAACAAAGTTGGACAACAGCATCGACGGAAGGAATGTCAGCAGAATCGCCATCTGGTTTGCCACAAGCTGGGATTTTGTCACAGAGGAGATCAGGAGACCGAGGAAAATGGCGACGGCAAGATACAGGGAAGAAGCAAGGATCATCAGCCAAAAGTTTGCCTTCATGACGATATCGAATAAAACCTGCCCCATCAGCACGGCAACCAGGACATCCGCGATACCGATCGCAAAGTACGGCACTGCCTTTCCTGCCAGAAATTCCAATGCAGTGACAGGGAGTGAGCGGATCGTCTCCATCGTACCATTCTCATACTCGCGGGCTACAACCAGGGATGTCAGCATGGCCCCGACGATCATGATGATGACCGCTATGATTCCAGGGATGATGAACTGCCTGCTTTCCAGATCCTCATTGAACCATACCCTGACCCGCCCCTCCACAGGTGACCGGATGGACTCCAAACCCTGCCGGTTGAGAAAATTGGCGAGGAGGCGCTGATTATACCGCTCGACCAACGCAGTAACATACCCGCGCGCAATATTGGCAAAATTCGGATCGCTCCCATCGAGCAATACCTGGAGCGGAGCTTCACGATTTGCCTGAATTTTCTCTCCCCACTTTGCCGGTATTATGACAGCCAGTGAAATGCTGCCGTGATCCAGGGCATCGTCCACCGTCCTCATATCGGTCAGGTATCCCTGAAAGTGAAAATACGGCGAGGCATTGAGGCTGCGGACAAAGTCCCGGCTGAGATCGGTCCGATCGTAATCTACAACGACCGTTTCCACATTGTCCACATCGAGGCTCAATGCATAACCGAACAGCAAGATCAGAATCAGCGGAATGGCAAAAGCCAGGTAAAGGCTCCGGAAATCCCGGATCAGGTGGAAGACCTCTTTGCGGAGTATGGCCTGAAACCGGCGCGGATTCAAGAACTCCCCCTGGTCATCAAGGCAACGAAAGCATCCTGGAGGTCGGCACCGGGCTTATCCGGACAAGCCGCCGCCACGATCTGTTCCGGACTACCCTGTGCGACGATTCGTCCCTCATTAATCATAACAATCCGATGGCAGTTATATGCCTCTTCCATGTAATGTGTCGTAACAAAAATAGTCATGCCATCGCCGGCAAGTTTTCCAATAAATCGCCAGAAGTTTTTTCTGGTGATGGGGTCGACACCGGAAGTGGGCTCATCGAGAAAGAGCAGGGTGGGCTGATGCAGCATGGCACATCCAAGTGCAAGACGCTGACGCCAGCCCTGTGGAAGGTCATGGGTAGGACGGTGGCTGACTTCCTGCAGTCGTGTCATATCGAGAACCCAGGCAATCCGCTCTTCCCAGAGATGGCACGGCACTCCATAGATTCCAAGATAGAAACGGATGTTTTCATAGGGCGTCAGGTCTTCATACAGGGAAAACTTCTGTGACATATAACCAATGGACTTCTTGATTTCTTCCGGTTCCCGAAAAATGTCACGGCCGATAACCCAACCCTCCCCTACCGACGGAGTGAGTATGCCGCACAACATTCGAATCGTGGTGGATTTACCGGATCCATTAGCGCCCAGGAACCCGAAGATTTCTCCTTTATTTACGGTAAAGGAAATACGGTTTACCGCAACGAAGTCACCGAAACGCTTCCCCAGGTCCTTGACAAAAATGACTTCATTATTGGAATGTGTCATGAATGAGTTCCCGGTCTTCATTCTGAATGCGTTGAATGATTGCTTCTTCAAGAGAGGAATATTGAGCGCTGATTTCCAGGGGGGGTGCCGTCTTCAGCATGGCCGCCTTGTGCATCAGGCCCAGTCGGCTGCATCTTTCCCCTTCATCGAGATAAGCTGTGGATACAACGATCGTCATTCCACTCGATCTCATTTCGAGGAGCATATCCCAGAACTCCTGGCGCGAGACGGGATCCACCCCGTTCGTGGGCTCATCCAGTATGAGGACCTGTGGTTCATGCACCAGGACACAGGCCAGGCCAAGTTTCTGTTTCATTCCACCTGAAAGATCTCCTGCTCGGCGGTCGAGAAATGGCAGGAGGTTGGAAAAGCCGAGGTATCTTTGTTTACGTCTCTGGCGCTCCTGTCCCGTAACGCCGAAGATGTCCATAAAGAAATCCACATTCTCCTCAACGGTCAGGTCCTGGTATAAACCGAACCGCTGGGGCATGTAACCGATCAGTCTCTTCACTTCCCTTCGGTGATCAACCACATCGAGGCCGCCCACCATAATTTTCCCTGACAGAGGCCTGATCATGGTCGCCATCATGCGCAGCAGAGTGGATTTGCCTGCACCATCGGAACCGACCAGGCCGAAAATCGTCCCCTGTTCCACATCGAAAGAAATTTTACAGATGGCTTCAATATCACCGTATGCGAAAGAAACATCACGAACGGCGACGTGCGGCTCCGCCATGGATCTCTGCTCCTTTCAGCGCAGCCATGCGTCGGCAGGCATACCCGACTTGAGCTCCAGTCCCGGATTGGGAATGGATATTTTGACAAGATAGACGAGCTTGACGCGCTCCTTGTGGGTTTGAATGATCTTGGGTGTAAATTCGGCTTCAGGAGATACAAAGGACACACTGCCCGCGAAAACTTTGGATGGAAATGTATCGACCTTCACATCGACTTTCTGCCCGGGCTTTGCGGTTCCGATCTGCGTTTCATCCACATAGATCTTAAGATCCACTCTGGCCAGATCCGATACGGTTAGGACTTCTCGGCCCGGTGTTACAACCTCGCCCGGCTCAACCTGGCGGCTTGTCAAGATACCTTCGATGGTGCATATCAGCTGTGTATAGGATGTCTGTATTACCGCCTGACTCAAGGCCGCCTTCGCCGCTTGAACCTGCGCCGTAGCAGCCTCGAGGTCCCGGCGTGTGGAATCTATCTTTTTGAGATTGCTCTTCGCCTGACGGAGGATCGCTTCGCTTTCATCTAGGCGTGCCTGAGCGGTTTCATCATTCAGCCGGACATTGTCCCATTGCCTTTCCGACACCACTCTTTTCCTGTACAGCTCCTCGTAACGATCTCTATTCCGCTTCGCATAGGCCAGCGTGTCCCTCGCAGCGCGCAAATTCGCTTCCGCCTGCTTCACCTCCTCGGGCAGTGCCCCTTCGGAAATGGCGAGCGCCGATTTGAACTGCGCTTCGCTCTTCAAGGATCGGTCAAGATTCGCCTGCGCCTGCGCCTGGCGTGACTGCAGCTCCGCGGCATCAAGCTCCGCAAGAACCTGCCCTTTGTGCACATTATCCCCTTCCTGCACAAGAACACGCAATACACGTCCGCTTGTCTGAAAAGAAAGATTGCTGTCTGTCGTCTCGATGGTGCCCGAGTAATACTGCTCCGCGTCCCTGCTTCTCTTCTGGCCGATGTACACCATGGAGGCCACGACAACCAGAAGAATCAGGAATACGGCAATGGCAACGCGCTTCTTCATGAAAGGCTCCTGTTCACGGTATGGCTGCTGTCAGCGTCCCTCCAATCCCATGGCCCGCTCCAGTTGCGCATGAGCGATGCTAAAGTCCCCGAGAGCGTTTTCGTAATCGGATTTTGCCCGTGTCAGCAGGGTCTGGGCATCAAGCACGTCCGTAGATGTGGCTACCTGCTCCTTGTATTGCTCTGTTACAATGCGGAAATTCTCTTCAGCCTGCTCTATGGCCTTCTGCGTCACCACGATCCGTTTCTCCGCCTCGCGGAGCTGCAGCCAGGCATTTCTTACCTGCAGGGTAATCTGGTCCTTGATATTTTCAATGGCCAACGATGCCTGGTTTTCACGGCTGCGGCTTTCATCAACCTTGTTATGGATTTTGCCCCATTCCCAGAAATTCCAGCTTGCCACAGCCATAAGGTACCAGTTTTCCTGGCCCTTATAAATGGAACCGTTCAAACCCGAGTTGTCGCCGTATCTCTCATAATGACCGACGGCGTTTATGGACGGGTAATATTCACTTCGGGCTATTTTGACCATCTCTCTGCTCTGCTCAAGCCGCATGTTATACAAACGCATCTCCGGCCGATTATCAAGGGCGGATTTCTGGCAGCTCTCCATGGATAATTCAAAGGGTTTGTAAGTGAGAATATCCTCCAGCTTCACCGGCGTGTCAACTGCCTGTCGCAGAACCGTGTTAAATTTCGACCGGGCTAACTCCATGCCGTTGTCGGCCTGAACGAGGCTTTGCTTCCCATGAGCAAGCTCAACTTCCGATTTGAGCAGGTCATTTCGGGGGATGAGCCCCACATCGAAGAAATTCTGGGCCATGTCGCGGTGTGCTTCGAGTTGCTGCACGGCCTGTTTTGAAACATCGACAATTTTTTCGGCATTGAGGACCGTGAAGTACGACACTTTAACATCACGAATCGTATCGAGGACGGAAGTCTGCTGATCCAGTCTTGCAATATCGATCCCATATTGATTTGCCTTATAATTGGCAAGGATGGAGCCTCCTGCGAATAGGGGCTGGCGCGCCTCAAGAGCCCAGGTATAGTTATCCTGAGTCCCCACCGCCAACTCAGATGGAAAAGGGGCAAAGTTCGGGATTTCCTGAACAGGCTTTGGAGAGACATACGTATAATTGTAAGTTGTACTGAGTTTGGGAAGAAAGTTTGTGAATGCCTGATCTTTCTGTGCCCGTGAAGCGGTAACCCCTTCCTGTGCGGACTGGATCAGTACGCTTCTTTTCAGTGCAAGATCGATGCTCTCTTTAAGAGTCATAACAGGCACCGGATCTGCCGCCCATAAAACCGATGCCCATGCCACAGAAGCGATAATCAGAATCAACTGCCATTTTATCCCCCCCCATGTCCATCTTCTCTTCATATTAGTCCCCCTAATAAGGTCTTATTGTCCAGGCTGAAACAGCCGGCAAGAATCGATGGACAGAATTTCTACAGAATGAAGGGTATGTCAAGGCTTTTTATATGCCCGTGGCTATAAAGTTCCTTCGATTTGCTGTTGAAAATGTGCGGAAAGCCACGTATAAGTTGATTCATTCTACATTTTCCGTTCTTCAGTGATCCATTAAAGCAGCATGAAGCAGTTTCCAGTCATTTCTCTTCGCCATGTGGATGGATATCCAAGACAATGAACACCTTTACAAGTAATTCAATAAGTCATCCTTCTTGCTTGTTTCAGGATCTATTCTTTTCGTACAGATACGACAATTCAATGGTTGAGGCTTATCGCCATATTTAACTACCCTTACATAATTTTATTTACCCAATTACATAATCTTGTAAATTGGCCAGGTAAGGTACCTCAACACACCCTCCAGTTTGTATTCATATCTAGAAATCCCCCAGTAGTGAATTGACCGTTCAACAAAAGGTAGGTGTGCCCCTCACAATGACTTCGTTTTTTTCCTTGGTCCGTACCGTAATGATAAAGTTTTTTTCACTACCCCGTGACGAGATATTATTTTTTTAGCGGTAAGGTGTCCCTTTACCTGCCGATAAGCCTCGCCGCATTCCAGACAAATCAAATCTTCATTGATCTTTCCACCACATCTACAGACCCACCCCACTCGTTCCGCAGGGTTTCCAATAACAAGGGCATGATCGGGGACATCTTTCGTCACAACGGCTCCAGCACCAATAAATGCATATTGGCCTATGGTATTGCCGCAGACAATGGTGCAATTAGCCCCCAGCGTGGCGCCCTTTTTTACCAGGGTTTTTCTCACCTGGTCCATCTTGGAGATTTCCGCCCTTGGGTTATAAATGTTCGTAAAAACCATGGATGGACTACAAAAGACGCCCTCTTCCAGAGTCACACCCTTATATACACTGACGTTATTCTGGATCTTGCAGCGATCCCCTATAATAACATCGGGACCAATCATGACGTTCTGGCCGATATTGCAGGAAAATCCAATCCTCGATCCGGAAAGAATATGGGTGAAATGCCAGATTTTCGTGCCATGGCCGATCATCACACCACCATCCACAATAGAAGATTCATGGATGAAAACTCCGGGATGGGGTTTTACGGAGCTCACCGGTTCAAGTTTTGATTGAACAAGTGCTTCCTCAGATTTCTCAAGGATCGAAAGGACGCGAAGCGCCTCCCTGCCATCCGTAATCGGCTTCTGGCGCTTCTGAACGCAAGTGATGAAGTGCTCCAGCTCCCGCCGAAGAGGCTCGGCGGATTCTATGGGAACCACTTCATAATTGGCTTTTTCAGCAACAGGGATTTTGCCGTCTTTCCAGCGGATCAGGTGGGGATACAGGAAAAGCTTCTCCTTGCTGACATCATCGAATACTGCCATCGCCGATGACCCTACAACACTCAGCTTTTGCTCCTTGAACGGATGAATCCAACTT
>JBEKJA010000037.1:0-12390 GCA_050011475.1 Syntrophales bacterium | reverse complement strand
TCAGGGAGCTATAGCTTTTCCTTCTTTAGTCTTTAAATAGATTACAATAAACAGAAATATAAACGATAAAAGTACCACTGGAATTATATATCGATGTGAATACATGTGAATCTTATGCCATTGCTCACCCAGAAAATATCCTAGATTTACAAAGGTGAACGTCCATAAAAGGCCACCCGCATAAGTGAATAAGGCAAATGAGCGATAAGTCATAAGGGAAGCACCCGCAAATATCGCTATAAAATGTCTTACGCCTGGAATAAAGTAACCGGCGAATAACGCGAATTTCCCATATTTGTTGTAAAATTCTCCCGCGGTTTTAACATGCTCAGAGTTCAAACGCATCCTGACTGAATATCTTTCTATAATTATAGTTTTAAATACCCTACCAAGTATATATCCAATTGTATCCCGCATGAAGTTCCTATGAAGCATGCTATAATGGCATAAAGATAGTTTAATTTTCCTTGGAGAACCAAAAAACCTGCATATGCCAATAATGTCTCGTCAGGAATAGGTAACCCCAGGATTCCAAGTCCCAGGGCAGCAGAAATTCCAAGATAAGAATATTTTGAGATACACAACCAGATTGAATGCATTTATAGATTCCCGATTTTTGATTGAACGATATTCTATGGTACCATAAAATATATGGTATTAACACTACGAGATGAAATGTTGATAAAATTGAACAAAATATAAATTGTGGATTTCAGTCCATAAGAATTACCGCTTGAAAGCATGTATTCTAATGGAAATGGAGAGCCTCTCGATTACAGGAAGTAGCTTTCCGAATTGATGTAATCAAAATTTTTCAAATCATTCTGATTGTAAAATAATCGCTTTCTCCTACCATTCGATTGATTCATGAAGTAGGGAAAACTGAAGATTACCACTTGTAATCATGTATTGTGGTGGAAATAGTAAACCGCTCAAATACAGGAAGAAAGCGAGTAAGACCTCGATTTTAGAAATCCCCCCAACTATCCAATTCCCGGCGAGCTGCATAAAATTTTAGACACATGAAAAACTATTTCCATGCCCAAATAGTGATTTTGGGGCCGCTCGGCTGAATTTCTCCTATCTTGAGATCCACTGCATCGAGCCAATCTTGTTGTATGTTTTTATGTTTTTTCTGGAATTCGCTTAATGCATTGGCAATGAATACGGCTATTGAAAAATGTCGATCCGAGCCCGCTACCGTTGGCGGTTCCCCTTTTTCCGGAGCATAATCGGTCTCAATTCTCTTCGCCAGTTTCGGATCTTTCGCCTTTATTCTTTCAAATATCTGGTACGCTGAAATGAAGCCTCCGTCATTCACTTCCTGTAAAATCTCAAGGGCAATATTCTTTATTTCATCATGCTGCATATTTTTTTCTCCTTTCTTCATGCGTAACCTTTTTGCCCATCATTTGCAATCCCCATCTGTCAACCTTCCCCTGAGACAGCGCGCACAAAATTTAGGTCGGGACACCTTAGGACTCATGTATGTTTGTCATTCAGGTTAGCTAATGCAAATTTCTTCTCAATAGTATTCCTCGCAACCGAGAGACCACGATCGAAGCGGTTTTCTTCATTGTACTCCGTGACTGGAATCCATCGGTGTCTCTGGTCTTCAGGTATTGCCCATTCGAAATCATCAACAATCGCGTTGTATTCTAGGGGAACCTTGCAAAGCCTAAGATCCTTCAGAGAGCCGTCCGATCCCCTGGGCCACTCAACGTACTCGTATTGCGCATTGAAGTCTGAGGGGATAGAGCCGCATGCAGCGAGGATCTCGAAAGCAGTCCGTGTATCCCTTGCCCCAACCGATGTGTAAACAAACACCCTGTCAAACGTTTTCAGGCAAAAATCAAGAAATTCATAAAGCCCAGGCCTCGGGACATGCTCATAAGAATTGTTGATTAGCGTCCCTTCTATATCCAACGTAATGGCAAGGTGGGCGACTACAGGGAGGGTATCCAGGCACCTGCGCGCTTCTGGGGCCGAGGCAAACCTGTCCTCGATGCGCATGGCGAGGCACCTGTCTAGAAAGGGATAGAATTCCGCGGGAATTTCCCTGTGATTCCTGATCTCCTCCGGAGAATCGCATCTGTCGCCGCTTAACATTTCGGTCAGGATAACACCGGCTGCATAGATGTCGCTCGCGATATTCGGTGCACCTCCTTCCAAAATTTCAGGCGCCATGTATCCCGGAGTTCCGGCAGGGACTCCCGGTCTTAGCCTTTGTTTCAAGTCAGATACACGAAAGGCGAGGCCGAAATCAATCACTTTGAGCTTTCCATCCGAGTCAAAAAGAATGTTGTCCGGTTTCAGGTCATTGTGGATGATACCTGCCCCATGGATCGCAGCGATGGCGCCGAGCAGTTGCCCCATGATCCTTTTTGACATAAAGGGAGTCAGAACGCCGTTGGCCTGAATCAGGTCGCAAAGCGATCCCTGGTGAACAAGATCCTGCTCATAAACAGTCCCCGCGCTTTTGAGGTAAACTTTCCTTGGTTTAACAATGTTCGGATGATTGATATCCCTTGAATACCGCTCCTCGTTGATGAAATACCGATAATTCTCATCGAAAACGCCTGATACATATTCAAATGTCTTCAAAATAACTGGCTCATGATTAGCTCGTTTCTGTGCTATGTAAATATCCGAAGTCCCACCCCTCCAGATAATGCCTAATATTTCATACTTTTCTTCCACAGAGCAGCCATCAGGAAAGCGAACGGGGAGTGAATTGATTATTTTGAGAATTCCATCTTCGACCGGAAGTGTACCCGTTATAGGCCTGCCTTCAATTTGCTTGATCAAGCCAGGCGAACCTGGAATTCCCTCTTCAATATACCAGCCAGTGTCTCCCTCCATCCGCCTTAGGAAGAAGAGGTGCCCAAAGGGATGATGCGGATCCTTGACCCATGCTGCCAAGGGGTTTAAAGACACAAACCGGCCATCCTGTGGATTTACAAGCAAGGGAGTTCCCGGGGCTGCCTTCATCATGAATTCTTTCGTGTGCTCGTGCTTCACAGGATATTCCAAGTGAGGCCCGAGCAGGACGTTGAATCCTTTTTCCACCATGATGATGATTTTGAACTGCTCCAAAAAAACGATGGATTCCAGAGCGGGAAGAATGGCAGACGGGGCCTCTTTTATATCCATGCCTCGATAGATACCAGCAAGCTGTAGAAGGGGGAGAAGATCCTTCCGCTCCAGCTTCTCCTTGAAAAAGTCTTCTTCAAGGATCCTGTCTAAATCGCGATAATGCGGCGGATTGATCGGCAGCGTTTCGTCACGGGTAAGGAGATGTGCCTGCCTGACAAGCGATAAGAAACGGACGGCGATGCCGGCACACCATTTCACTTTCTGGATGATGTCTTCTTCATTGAGCGAAAAACAGACGGCTTCATAAGCCCTTGACACGGGACGGGGTAATCTGTATCGGACCAGGAACTCTTTTCTGAAGTTATCTTCCATTAGTTGCCTGCTTTTACGATTATTATAATGAGGCGCATGACGGTTACCAATGGATATGTACCACATTCAAGGTTGGATTTCTGCATTTTTAGGTGCTGCCGATTCTCAACCATTTATTTGAACTAGGGGTCCAATAAGTGATCCAAAACCATTTGAAGACATACATTATTCAGTAATAAATCATTAAATATTCGTTAATCTAAATTTAAATCAATAATAACAATAGATAGACTAATATTTTTCTTGACTATTAAGTCAAATAATATAATTTATCTATTTGTTCCTGGCATGCAGATATAGACTGGTAAATTAAGGGTTCATCCCTATTTTTTCGTAATAAGTTTAACATAGGTTATGCGTCCTGTTTAATGCCTATGAATTACGAATGTTTGAGAAAAATAATAGAGTAACCATATAAGGGAGGTGGTTTAATTTTTTTGTCAGTCTGTTAGGTAATCAATAAGAAGAGAGAAAGAGATTTTATTAAGCAGCGTGACTTGGTAAAACACAGTGATAATAAGGGAGGGTGCTATGAATTTAAAATCATATTATCGTTCCATGTTTTTTATTGGTGCAATATGGAATTGGGTGGGAGCGATCCTCTTGTGGATTTCTTACAAACCCATGTTTGCATGGCTAGGGATGAAAGAACTGAACTTTCCATTGATCATGTATGCATTTCTATCCTTGGTCTTTTTCTTTGGTGTTGGTTATTTTTGGGTATCAAAAGATATTAATCAAAATCATGACATTGTTAAATTGGGGGCACTGGCAAAAACTATTGTATTTCTTCTGTTTACCTTTTATTATTTTAGTGGAGATATCCATCTGTTAATTGAAATGTGTGGAGTCGGTGATCTCGTATTCGCGATACTTTTTACGGAGTTTTTGATGAGGGCAAAAAAAGTCAATCAGTTTTGATAAATCTTATGCCTGAATCAATAGCATTGGAAGTGAGGACCTCCTACATGCCTGCATCCACTTATTGACAGATCTCATGTAAGAAGCTTTAAATAAACAAATTCAGAAAGGGGAATTCACAATGAAGCATTCACTGAAATTATTAGCCAGAGGAAGCATAGGAAATATGGAGTTAAAAAACCGTATGGCTTATCCCCCCATTACGACAGGTTTTGGAGTTGTTGATGGATGCTTCGGTCAAGAAGAAATTGATTATATGATTGAGAGGGCAAAAGGAGGAACTGCCCTTATCTTTACTGACTGTGTTTCTGTCGACAGACACCATCAACTCTCAGTTAGTATGCCTCTTCCTTACTTAGATAATGACGAACTCATATCGAAGTACAGTTGGTTTGCCGATGCAATACATCATCATGGCGCAAAAACATGCATTCAACTCTATCATGCTGGAAGGCAGACAACTCTGGCAAAGCGAAAAGGTGAAGAACCATTAGCGCCGTCCGCCATATCAACCCAATTCCTTGGTAGAATTCCTTTTCCTGATGCGATTGAAATGAGTCCGGAAGACATTGAAAAAGTTATTCTTCAATTTGCCCTTGCTGCAAGTCGCGCAAAATGTGCGGGCTTTGATGCAGTCGATATTGATGGTGGTGCTGGCTATCTGATTGCACAGTTTATGTCACCATACACGAATAAACGTAGAGATGAATGGGGCGGAAATATCGAGAATCGTATGCGTTTCCCAATTAGGATTGTCAAAAAAATAAGAGATTTTGTAGGCAATGACTATCCATTAATTTTCGACCTTCCGATGGAAGAATATATTCAAGGTGGTATCAAACCTGAAACAGGCCTCTTGATGGCTGAAATGTTAGAAGAGGCAGGGATCAACGCATTTCGCATCCATAATGCACTTTCAGAAAATTACCAACGCTTGTTTCCCACCATGGGAACTCCTCAGGCACCAAATGCGTATCTTGGCAAAATGCTTAAATCAGTAGTAAAAAATGCACAAGTAATGTTGGGGCAACGTATCAATGATCCTGATTTGGCAGAAAAACTGCTCAATGAAGATATTGCGGACTTTGTGCTCTTAGGAAGAACATTGATTGCAGACCCTTATTTTCCAAAGAAGGTAAAGGCTGGGGTTAAGGAGGATATAAGGAAATGTCTTGGCTGTTGCCAATGCCTCGACAATTTAGCATCGTACAAACCAATACGATGCAGTGTCAATGCTGAAGTAGGCTTCGAGGGGGTGTATAAATTAACAAAAACAACAAATCCAAAAACTGTTCTTATTGCCGGTGGTGGCCCGGGCGGCATGGAGGCGGCTCGTGTCGCAGCCGTTCAGGGACACAAGGTTATTCTCTGTGAAAAACAGGATCAACTTGGTGGTCAAATCTTGCTGGGTTCCGTTCCTCCCCATAAGGAAGATTTGATAAGCCTTATATCTTACCTTAAAACTCAATTAAATAAGTTAAATGTTGATGTTAGATTAAATACCACAGTCAATGATGGTCTAGTTGAAGAAATTAAGCCAGATATAGTGATCGTTGCAACAGGTGCAAAGCCGATTAAGCCAAATATTCCGGGGTCTGATGCACCACACGTGTTTATGGCAGAAGAGGTACTTAAAAATCAAAATGTGGTTCAGGGTAAAAATGTTGTGATCGTGGGTGGTGGAACTGTAGGGGCCGAGATTGCCGAACTACTTGCTGAAAAGGGGAAAACTGTTACTATTCTTGAAATGAAGGACTCTATAGCACCTGATGTAGGACTCCTCATTTCACTGGAGTTTCATCCTAGGCTAGATAAATTAGGAATTGTAAAGCATACAAATGCTACGGTAACGGACATAACAGGTGATCGCGTCAATTATGTCAAAAATGGGCAAAAGAACTCCGTCCCAGCTGATGGAGTGGTTCTTGCTATGGGCTATAAGGCCGATAAAGAGGTTTATCATGTCATCGAGGATCTTGTAGATAACACAGTCATCATCGGTGACTGCGAAATGCCTAGAAAAATATTTAACGCCATCCATGAAGGATATCATGCTGCAAGAATGATTGAATAACACCTTGACGCAGGAGGATGAAACATGAAACCTGATAAACTAGTCGAAGCTATTGTGACATCAAATACAACGATTGCAATGCAGCTGGATGCCTTTTTAAAAAGTCCCAACGATCCGGTCAAGGTTGCAGTGGATCTTTCAGTACAATTATTTGGACTTCCCACGAAGGAGAGATCCTTTGCCGATTTAGAGAGAGAGTTGACAATGCTCATGATAAAGAAGCTGGGATTCTTCGGTATCATGAAGGCAACGGGTAAAGGATTGTTTGGAAAAGGAGGGCCGCTGAATGGGATACAGAAAAACATTATTGCTGACGCCTGCCGTAAGATGGGATTAACCATACCGGTAAAGGCGTTCTGAAATATTGATCATGATGGATTCTCGCTTGCAGTGGAATAATTCTAATGCGGACATGCTACATGCATTGGAAGACGATAATTTGTATAGACCACAACATCGTTTTACATTTCTTGAATGAGAATGTATGAAGGCCAGGAAATTGTGAATCATTATGAATACAGCGTGATATCAAGAGAAAATTAAGAATACTCAATCATACAAGAAGATCGTTATGGTTGGCGTCGAAACTGTGGCAGCTGGTCCTGTCCCAGCGGAGAGTGTTCTTGCCTTCCTTTATCCGATTCTCTATTTCTCCACTCGATGTCAATACAAACTTTCTTGTCCATTCGCTATTTAGCAGAATTTTGCTTTAACATTAGATAAGCAATGCGATTCACCCAACTTCGTGGTAGCAAACGGGGTACAATATGAGCAAGGAACCAATTATCCCATCCCGGGATACAAATATCTTTACCGTCCTTCAAAGTGCTCACTCCTGCTTTTGCAACCTGGGCAGGGGTGTATAGTTTACATATTTTTAAAAACCATATTTTTCGGGGATAAGCACTTAGCAATGGTGTATCAGTGAGACCAGGATTTAAGGTGATGATATTGATGTTTTTCCCTTTCAACTCAAGATTTACTCCTTCGCTGAGACTCTGAACGAACGCTTTACTTGCACCATAGGGAGAATGATAGCTAGTACTTTGAAATGCTGCCATTGAGCTGACATTAAGGATTCGTCCCTGTCCTTGCCTCATCATATCGCCTAGGGCATAATGCATAAGCAACATATAAGCACGGACATTTACTCTCAGTAGTTTTTCATGTTGTATTAAAGGGATTTCATGGAATACTCCATACGTCAAAATGCCAGCATTATTGATTAATATATCAAGGCGAGGGATGCACTGTTTCATCTTTTCATATAGTTCACGTGGGCCATTATCTGTAGCAAGATCTATTGCTAAAGCCCATGTATTAATCTTTTTACGGAACTTGAGTTCACTAGCAACTGATTCTAATGCACTTGCTTCTGATGGCAAAGCACTTAGGACGCAGTGTGTTCCCTCTTCTGCAAGACATCGAGCAATTTCCTTGCCTATACCTGATGATGCTCCGGTGACGAGAGCATATTTATCTTTTAATGAATAATGACTCATGTCAATCCTCGGTTTAATATTGTTCGTATAAAATCAAAATAATGGGACTTGTAAATCCCTGCTTGAAATTCATTTACGATCGGCTCCCAGACACATATGTTACTGCCGGGCTTCCAGATATTTCTTGTCAAATTCCCAAATGCATGGGTCATGCTTTTTGATTGGTGGGATGATCTTCAGGCACTCCGTGCCTATCTGAGCCTGTATCATCCCACATTGGCAGCAATAATATGGCACGTTAGCCCGGTTGAAAGACCATGATCTAACTAATTTTGTCCTACCTTGATCATAGGGTTTCCTTTGGCATACATAACCACCAGTAGTTAAGAACATCCAGTCAAGAAATGAATCGGGAATTGGTAGAAGCTTCATTAAAGATACCACAAGAGAATCTTCTATTTTTTCTCTGACCTTTTTTGAAGAACAAAGTGGTTGATAGGCACCACCCCTGAGCAGTCTTCCCCCACTTCCGCATGGTTTAAGAATAAATTGTACTGATTCATCCGTTTCTTTGATCGTAAATTTTCCTCTTGGAATCCCAGTGTTATTGCAATTGTCTGTGCTGAATATATTCAAGGCAAGAAACTTTATCTTCTCCTCTGCTGGCATCTTCCTTATTGTTGGTATAACTTTTGGAACAACGCATGCCTTATATTGCGCAAGCAAAGCATTACCAAGAGCTTCTTCGCCAGCTTTCATAGATATGAACGTAAGTGTAGCAACCAACATATTCATATACAGATCATGTAAGAACAAGAATTCATCTCTGACCATTGTGCAAAGTTTGTTTGCTCCAGATAAATCGCCAGAGTTAAGTTTCTCAATGATTCGATCAGGAATGGGGCGAGATATTTCGCGCAGTTCATCCTTCGTGAAATATCGCGACTTCTTTCGCTTTGTCTTAACAGGTTTTACCTCTTTTTTTGTGATTCCAAGCCTCTTGTAGTAATGGTCAGGAATGCGGTTTGGATCCTTATAGAGATGCCATGTGCATACATCGTGAGGTGTTTTTAACTCATCCACGGGCCACATGAGATAACCCATCGATTCATAGGGAAGCATTTCATTGAGAAATGGGCAATGCATGCAGTAATAGGGGAATTCTTTACGGTTCCAGGTCCACCAGTGTGCATTTTTTGAAAGTTTTCCACCCCTTGATGGTTCATAGATTCCTCTCAACCATAGTCTAGCACCACTGGCACAAGGTTTCATTTGATAGCTGAATTTCTCGTCATCTTCGGTAACTGAGAACTGGGCAGGGAAATCTCCAGCACCGAAACAACTATGAGCTCGCCATCCTGATTCCGCAAGTAATGAAGCAGCAAAACGCATATATATTCGGAAAAGTATACCGATACTGTATAGTTGGCGTTGAGCTGCTTGGAGGAACACATACCGAAACATATCCTCCATGATGTTCTCCCCAAGATGTTCACCCACCCAACTCCACAGGACTGTGCATGAATCGGCAAAAAAATCATGAAGCACAACACGAGAGCCCTTCATCTTTCTTGCAAGCTCTATAGCTTTCTTCACGTCCCGATTCTTAATTTGTTGACTTATACGATCCGGTAGTGGAATCGCCAGTTCGGAGAGCTCCGCAGGAGAGAACAAGCGCTTTCTTTCAGTCATATGATATCCTTTATGGTCTGAATATGGACTCTCGGGCTGCTGTTTCCCATGAGATTAAGGACTTTGACATCACGATAAATTTTTTCGACGCCATAATCATGCATATAACCGTAACCACCATGCACTTGTATCGCGTCAATAACAATTTCTACCGCAGCATCAGTGCAATATGCTTTTGCTGATGAGGCACTGGGTAGGGCAAAGGAAAGGCCTGTTTCATCCTGTAGGATGGAACTCATGTATCCCGAAGTGCCAATCCCCAATTTCATGATCATATTACCGAGCATACGCTGCATTTCCTGATGCTCAATAATCATTCTACCATATTGGTATCGCTCTGCCGCGTACGCCCGCGCTTTTTTATAAGCTGTTCGTGCAGCCCCCATTGACACAGCTGCTGTTAGAATGTTAAAAAGATTTTCTGTAGACTGTAAAATTTCTCCTGCTTTACCTCTCTCACCAATCATGAATTTATCGTCAACCACCATATCTTCAAATATGACAGGGGCGAAAGGATTGTGTTTCAGGCCGGTCAATCCGGCTGAATCACCAATCTTTACTCCTTTTTCATTTCGGCTAATGAGTAAGCATGTGATATCTTTTCTTTTATCCTTCTCATCCAAGAATACGCAGATATAATTTGCAAACAGGACATTGCCTGTCAGCTGAGATGTACCTGAAAGAATGAGCTTACCATTTTTTTCTGATAGATTAAGTCGATTATCATCAAGATATGGAAGCGATACAACGGTCCCAATAATAGGGTCTGCTGTATCAGCATTTGCAAGAAGCGGTAGATATGCCTCCTTTTGTCGTTCATTTCCCGCCATGATGCATTCACATGCGGCGAAGTGATAAGCAAAAATGCTTGCAATGCCTGCACATTCAGATGCAATGGTATCAAGAACTAAGGCACTGCATGCTTTTGACTGGCCAAAGCCTTTGTACGTTTCTGGGATCAGCAGTCCAGGAAATCCTACCTCACGGCTTTTCATCCAAATGGATTTCGACCAATCCAGTGACGGATGTAGATCGGTTTCTAGTGCACTCTGCCCAAGTTCCTTTGCTGCAAATTTTCTGCTCACCTCCAGTATTTCTCTATATTCGTCGGCAATCATGATCCAATCACCTCCTCGATCTCTTTCAAATAGAGATCTATTTTATTAGCCTGATTGGTGCCTTCATAGATCTGCGATACTTTGGCATCGCGGAATATTTTTTCCATGCCATAGCGGTAAGCCATTCCTTCTATTCCCACAATATCGAGGACGCGCGATGATACATTCATCGCAAGGTCGGTTCCCGCAACCTTCACTGCAGAACCTTGACCAGCAAAATATTCCATTGTTTCATCCGATACCATGGAGTGCTTGAAGTTGCTTATAGTCTTTGATAACCAAGGTTTTCTGACCAAAGATAATAGCGATTCACTCATAAGCAAACTCTTGGGCATTAATTTCATGGCAACTTTGGCCGGAACATTTTCCAGGATGCGGAAGACATGCAGCCTGTCGAGCGCAATGGCAAAATCGAAGCATTTTGCACGAATGATCATGATATCCTTCAACATGTCTGCAATAGCGATCTGGACCCAGTTTTCATCGATCAGGCGGTGGCTGTTCACTCTTCTCTGGCTTGCGAATTGAACACATCGCTCGAGGGCGCCGCGGGCGTTCCCCAAGCCAAGCATACCCACAGCGCCTCTTGTGATGGACAGAATTTCCCGTGTATGCCGCATGCCCCGCCCCGGCTGTTCCCACACATATTCATCAGGTATGAATACATCATCAAAAACGAGAGCAGCTGTATGCTTGGCCTTGTGGCCGCATTTATGCTCGAGGCGCTCGACGGAAAAGCCTTTGGTTGTCGTCGGGATAAAAAAGGTGCCCATTGATTCCACGGCCGGCCTATTAGGATCGGTACAAATAGTAGCTACGACATAATGCGCCAGGTCCCCATTGGTGATGAATTGTTTTCTTCCATTGATGGAGTAGCCACCCGATACTTTCTTCGCGAAGGCAGAGGGTTTCATCATGGACATGGCGATGGGATCTTCCGCATCAGTTCCTGCGCTAGGCTCTGTGATGCTCCAGGCAAACGATAGCGGCTTCCCAGCATTTTGCGCATGAACCATATCCTGAAGGACCTTGACGCAGATTCCCGGATTAAATTCAACAAAAGAGCAGGCAACGCCGAATAAATTAAAGATGTACCAGGCGGAAATCCCCACGCAGGCGGCCATTGTCTCTTCGGAAAAGGCAAAACAATCAAGTGCACTCCAACCAAGCCCTCCCATTTTTTCTGGAACAAAGCCAGTTAGTGCTTTCCTCTTGTTCAACTCTTCAAAAAGCTGCCAGTCCACATAGCTGGGATCCTTGTGGCATTTCGTATCGAGTTCCAGAACCTTAGGCAGGATAACTTCTCTGGCTATTTTTCTCCCAAGCATCTGGGCTCTTTCAGCCCTTGCAACATACCGTGGAAAACGATCCTTCAATTTTCGGAGCGATGGGACATTATGCAGCAAATCCGACTCATCAGAAAAGAGTCCATATTTCTTTTGGTATAAATCCATATTCCCCCCCCCTTCTACCTATTAGGCACGTCATTATTTCTGCAAATATTTTGGTAATTGTTAAGTGATCCACTCTACCGGACATCTGCCGCGTCCAACGGGACTGTCGAGTTGCCCCCTCGGGTAGCCCACGCAGATGCTTGTTACAATGTCATAAGGATATTTAATCCCTATCCCCTCTTTCACTTTCTTGGGCAAATACTTGAGACCGTTTTTGATGA
>JBEKJA010000036.1:0-12520 GCA_050011475.1 Syntrophales bacterium | reverse complement strand
ACGGAAGAAGGGGGGGGGTCGGTGTGGATTGTTGACAGGAAACCCGGTGTTGTATAGACTTCTGAGAAACATAACGAGGAACTTCTCGTGAATCAAGCAAGATGGTTATATCATCCCATATTCATCTTTATCCTTTCCCTGATTGCCCTCGTGATCTCACTTTTTCTATACATATACTGGTATGTCAGCGTCAGCGCGGGGCTCAAATCGCTGAGCTTGCGCTATAATCTTGATCCAAACCAGTTTTTCGAGGCAAAAACCTGGGTCGTTATTCTCATCCTGTCACTGCTGGTCGGCGTTATCCTTGCGGGAATCCTTACCATCTTCATTTACAATCTAAAGACCCTCCATCTTTATCGTCTCCAACATACCTTCATTAGCAACTTCACCCACGAGCTTAAAACTCCGGTCACATCGCTCAAGCTTTACCTGGAAACCTTTGACAAACATGAGATACCCAGAAAGGATCAACTCAAATATATCGGCTTCATGCTCCAGGATGTGGGGCGGCTCTCAGGCACTATTAACGGCATCCTGAACCTCGCCCGGATCGAGAGCAGGGTTTACGAAGGAGAATTTACCGCGATAGATCTGGCAGCGCTAGTTGAGGAGTTCCTGGACAGCAACCGTCATATCTTCCGTAATTGTGAAATCCATGTGGAAAACCCTTCCGGTGAAGCATTCTTCCACCCGGTCATCGTCCCTTTATTTGAGATGCTGCTTATGAATCTCCTGACCAATGCCGTCAAATACAACGATTCCGGAAAACCCCGGGTCGATATTTCCTTCGAGCAGGGTGAGGGTGTGATCCTGATGCACTTCAGGGATAATGGAATCGGCATCGAACCGGTGGAAAGAAAAAAAATATTCAGGAAATTCTATCAGGGACATCGCCATAACAAGCGTGTCTCCGTGGGGGGAAGCGGTATCGGGCTCTATCTCGCTCAGCACATCGTCAAGCTTCATCATGGAAGTATCGATGCCCAAAGCGAGGGAATCGGAAAAGGATCTGTTTTTACATTATCTCTTAATCGCCGAGCACGGAAAAAGGACCAGCCATGAAAGAGACTTCTGAAAAACGTATCCTTATCATCGAGGATGACGAGCATATCTCCGAGGGGCTGAAACTGAATCTCTCTCTACAGGGATACGAAGCAGCCATCGCCTGCAGCGGGACACAAGGACTTCAGATGTGGAAAGAGTGGAATCCGCACTTGATCGTGCTCGACATCATGCTGCCCGGCCTGGATGGCCTGTCCGTCTTACGCCACATACGCTTGGAGGATGAAAGGCTCCCCGTGCTTATTCTTTCTGCGAAAGGTGATACGGATGATAAGATCAAAGGGTTTTCCTTCGGCGTCGATGATTATCTCGCCAAACCCTTTGATCTTGAGGAATTTCTGATGCGGGTCGAGCGCCTCATGACGAGGTCTTCCTGGAACCGGAGCAACGCTGGACGGCGTACAGGATAGACATGAATCAATGAAAACATACACCTTCGGCGGTAACAAGATCGACATTGAGAAAATTACAGCGCAGTGCGCACAGGGGCTGATTAACCTGACGGATCAAGAAATCAAACTGCTGCAGGTTTTTATTGCCAATAGGGGGAAGCCTTTGTCCCGCAAGGTTTTGCTGGAGGTGGGCTGGGGATACTCGGGTGAGACGACCACCCGCACGGTTGACATCTTTATCGTACGTTTAAGGAAGTACTTCGAAAAAGACCCGGAAAACCCCTTATACTTTAAAAGCCTCCGGTCAGTCGGCTATATCTTCGATCATCCATAACCCGGAGGAGATCATCATTTTAGACAATGTCTTCCTTCCTGAAACGCCGGAAAAGCAGGCAGCCGAGGATGAAGCAATAAAGCAGGATATTGATGAGTGGATGCACGGGTCCAAAACCCTGGGAAGCTTCGTTTCCGATCAACGAAGAAGCCCAATGCTGCGTGCCGGAGAGCTTTGGCCATAAATAATAGATAACTTTCCACCACGTCAGGCCCGATTCTGAATGGTTGTCCGCCTGCTGCATCATCGTCTGCATCATCTGACTGTGGCTTAATGAGTAGATGCTTTCCGCCACAAAGCTTCCGATACCGATGCCCATAACGCAGAGAAAAGCAACAACATCGGGCAGCAGAAGGGATAACAGAAATACGGCAAGAATCATGAAGAGCAGATTGACGGAACATACCAATGAGGCAATAAGATATTCGGGTATGACGGCCTTTGTATTCATGAGAGCAATAAAAAATATAATGCCGTGGAGGAGGAACATAAATAGTACCAATAATGCCCATAATCCGAGGAGCTTGCCCGTTACATATTGCCATCGGTCAATCGGTTTGGATAGAATGCACGCCTGCATGCCCTCGTCGCGGTCACGCTTGAATATCCGCATCGAAAGCAATGCGGCGATAAACATTACACCTGCGGCGATGATATTAAAGGCTGCTTTGGAGATATTCCACGCAATAGTCTCAGCATCGAGCCATTGCCCGTTCACCATGTAATCGCCTTTGTAGCATCCGCGAATGAGAAGCACGAATGCCGCACAAATAATAAACATAACAATAAAGCTTTTATGCCGCACTTCATCAGCCATTGTGTATTTTGCAATCTTAACGATGGGGGAAAGCGATTTTGGTGCCTTCATATCAACCTTTCACAAGTCTGATAAATACGTCTTCCAGTGTTTCACCATTCATGACGATGGAGGAAATCGAATCTTTCAACAAAAGCCGACCGTGATTTATAATGGCGGCCGTATCGCAGATCTTTTCAACTTCCGACAGAAAGTGCGAGTTCAGCAGGATCGTCATCCCCTGATGCTTCAGCGATTCCAAAAGCTGGCGTATTTCCATGATACCAATGGGATCAAGCCCGGAGGTGGGCTCATCGAGAATCAGCAGTCTGGGATTTCCCAATAGGGTTGCGCCAAGTCCGAATCGTTGAATCATACCCCTGGAATAAGTGTGCACCTTGCCCTGTTCCCTGCCCTGCATACCAATAAGTTCAACTATTTTCCTGCATTGTCTCATGGCATCGGACCGATCCATGCCCAATAGTTCTGCACAGCGTCGTAGATACTGCCATCCGGAAAGTTGAGGGGGGATACGATGGTTCTCAGCCAGATAACCGACCGCTATTCGGCAGGAGGCATGTGTGCTTGAAATACCATTCACCGACAATGTCCCCGAGGTGGACCGTGTAAAGTCGAGCAGCATCTTGACGATGGTCGTCTTTCCGGCACCGTTGGGCCCGAGTAAGGCGAAATACTCCCCCTGCCCGACGGAAAAGGAAACATGGTCGACGGCCGTGAGAGAACCATACCGTTTGGTTACTGCATTTAATTCGATCATAGATGATTCACCCGGAATTGCGAATATCAAGATTTTCATTTGAAAGCTACAATGAAAATGAAAATTGTCTATAAAAAATCCATGCCAGCAGCATCAACACATTTTGACAGGAGAGTTTATTCTTCTGGTCAGAAGAACATTCAAAAGAGTACCGGAAAAGTACGTACCGGTTGCGCGGTGCGTACTTTTCCGCCGATCAGATGAGCACATTGACAAGAATCATCCAAAGCACTCTCTTTGGGTTTAAATAGCGATTGTCACTCGTTCATGGCGTATTCGCCGTTTAGAACGGATACGTACTTTTCCCAGACCCTACCGTATTGCCCGGGGGCCGACACAGCCTTGATCAGCATGATCTCCCTGCAGAAGGCTCTCTGCTCGTCCCTGGTGTTATGGTTGCCGTAGATTTGGAGGGCAAAGTGGGAAAAATCGCGCACCATGAAATCGAAGATTTGGTTGATGATGTCTGCATCCATATTATCGAACCTTGCCTGTTCCAGGATTAGCTGGCCATACACTACGATGGAGAACATTTCGCCCAGCGGCAGTGAGAAGGAGGGATCCATATCCTGCGCTTTATCCGGACCGGCCTTTTCAAGGAGCTGCTTGAAGATTTCGATTTGCCTGATGAAGGTTGCTGCATTGGGAAAATTTTTGTTGGCATCGAAGATGGGCTTGTAGTCATGGAAACGGACCGTACCAAGACCCTTGGTCGGCCCCTGGTCGAATAGGAACAAATCATCTTTGAGCGAAAAATCGGGGGCCACAGGTGCATACTTGGCTGGATTGAAGAAGTAGTTCTTCATGAACTTGCGGATAAGCTGCACATTCACATGCACCGTTCCCTCGAGCTTGGATGGTCCACGGACATCGGAGGCCGCCATGTGGAAATACGTATCTTTTTCGAAACCTTTAGCGGCGATGACTTCCCATAGCAGGTTGACGATGTCTTCGGACTGCAGCGTTACTTTCATTTTGCTGGTCGGGTTGTAAAGAAGATAGCGCCGGTCATCCTGAGTTGCATTCCGGAAGTAATCCGTAGCCCGCCGCTGATACATTTTCATGGCCACCAGGCGGAGCCACGCATCCATGAAATTCTTGCGCACATGCGGCATGTCGGTAACGCGCATACCATAGAGGATGCGGTTGGATGCATGGGTGATGGCTTCATAGAAGCAGTGCTCGGCCAGGCCGATGGAACCGGGGCCGATGTTGAACTTGCCGATATTGACCGTATTAAGCGCCGAATCCCAGGCATGCGGGCCCCTGGATAGTATATCATCATTGGTGATAGGATAGTCGTGCAGGGCGAAGTTGGATACATATTCCTGATGGGAAATAACGTTCTTCTTCAGCTCGTACGCCTTGTGGTGATAATTTGTGACAAAGAAGGTATAGTCATCCGTGCCGTCCTTGACCTTGCCCAGGGTGGAGATTATCTCGGCTTCATTGCCGTTGCCGATATAGTACTTCTCGCCATTGGCGACAAAGGTGCCGTCGCCCTTGGGTGTCAGGGTAGCTTCCGTTGAATAAATGTCCGCTCCATGTGTCCGCTCGGATAGACCGAAGGCAAAGATAGCCCCTTCCTTCAACAATTTTGCAGCCCTCTGTCTGGCTTTCTCATTGGGACTCATCCAGATGGGCCCCAGGCCCAGAATGGTGACCTGAAAACAGTACCAATATCCAAGGCCGTAGAAAGCCAGCAGCTCGCTGAACTCGCTGTTGCGTGCCGTGTCCCAGCGGCAGTCTGGATCACCGCCCGCGTATTCCCTGGGCGTGAGCAGTTTGGCGAAGATCTGTTCCTTGCCGATAAAATCCACGAACTCCCGGTACCAGACCTTCTTATTGTAGTCATCCAGCAGTCTTTCCTTGCCCATTTTTTCAAAGAAGGCGATCGTCTTCTCCATGATGTCCCGTGAGCCTGCATCTGTTTGGAGGCTCTTGTATTTCTTGGGTTGCAGCAGATAATTCATAACATTCATCCTTTCTTTATAATATGGGTGAATCAGTACGCTCAGGCGGTACTGATTTTCTGTTTGATGTTCTCCCGAAGGACCTTCTTCAGGATTTTACCCACGGGATTACGTGGAATGGCATCGATGATTTCCAGACGCTCTGGAATCTTGTAAACAGCCAGACCCTTCTCTTTCATAAAAGACACTATTTCTTCGAGAGTGATTGTTTCACCCGGCTTAGGTACAACGTAGATGCAGGTCCGCTCACCGAGAATCTCATCCGGCATAGCCACCGCCGCCGTATCCATAACCTTGGGGTATCCCAACACCATATTCTCCACCTCCTGAGCACTGATGTTGAAGCCACCCCGGATGATGATGTCCTTGGATCGTTCGAAGAACCCGACACAGTTGTTATCCTTCACCTGGAAGAGGTCACCCGTGTTGAAAAATCCATCTTTGTCGAAAGATTTCTCTGTCAGGTCCGGTCGCTTGAAATAGCAGGGGATGACGTTAGGCCCCCGATACCAGAGCTCGCCTACCTTCCCCTCCGCTGTCACCTCCCGGTTTGTAACCGGATCAATCAATTTCATTTCTATACAACGCATCAAGCCCTCATCCCAGGGAACGCCCTTCCTGCCGAGCTGGGGGAAGTGATCGATACGCATTTCCATATCGGTGATGTATTTGGGACCGGCGATGTTGCCCGTTCCTTCATTCTGGCCCCAGATATTGCCGAATTCAATCCCCCAGCGGCGCTTAAGCTCCTGGACGGACCATAGCGAGGGCGGCGCGGCCCCGATGGTGATGGCTCGGACCTTGGAAAAATCAAACTGGTCCACCTTCGGATGCTTTAACAGCCCGTTGATGATTGCCGGGACGAGGAGAGTATAATTGATCTCCTCCATGATCATCTGCAGCACGAAGGTCGGCCCGTCAAAGGGGTGGTGGAGGACCAATTTCCCACCGCCCTTGAGCCATTCAACAAAGACCGTCCCAATTGAGGCCATATTCACGAGTGGTCCGGCGGTAATGAGATTGTCGCCCGGAAAGATCGGGGCGGATTCGAAACACAGTGTGGCTAAGAATAGCCAATTGTTGTGGCTCAACGGACAGCCCTTGGGCTGCGCCTCAGTACCCGAAGACCAGCAAAGGGTGAAGACATCGTTGGGATCGATATGGATTTTATCAAGCTGGCCTGTGCCCTGACCCTTCATCATCTCCCGGATCTGATGCAGGGTCAGGATGTGCCTGATAGATGGGTTTTTGGCCTGAACCTTCTCGGCCAGCTCCTTGTGCTTAAAGCTGCCGAACTCATCCACGGTGATAATCGCCACGGACTCGGTCAAACCGGCGATGAATCCATACTCTGATGCCCGCCATTGCATTGGCATGGGGGAAATCAAGGCGCCGGTCCGGTGCCAGATAGAGCATGGCCAGTTCCCACGTGTTGGGAATCTGGACCATGATAATGTCGTCCTTTTTGATCCAGAGAGCGAGGAGGGCCTCGGCGGTCGAATCTGCAGCATGATCAAGTACCCTGTAAGTGAGCCTCTCCGGCTTAAGGCCTACCAAGGCTTCCTTGTTCAGGGGATCCACGAGACATACTTTGTCCGGCTGAGTCCGTATGTGATCCTTGAAGTAATCGATGAGCGTCTTGTCTTCCCATGCGCCTGCTTCCGTCCACTTTCTTATCATTGCCTGTGACGCTAAAATCATTGCATTCCCTCCTTAGTGATCACTCTCGTGTGCCTTCCTGCCGTAAACCTTCTCATAGGCCATGCAGAATGGACAGAAGTGCTGCTCGATTTTCTTCACAAACAAGAAGGCAAGACCTTTCTGCTTTCTCCGTGCTGCCCTGCATACTGTACATTTTGTACATACGGATGCCATAGCCTTCACCAATGCTCCGACCTGTTTATTTGCCATGCTCACCTCCGGGGAAATGTCATTGCGAGGCGGCGCGCAAGCTGTCGTGGCAATCTTCTTACCCGCCGGCAGTTCCCTGCGCTCCCATATGTGCCCTTATTTTTTTGGACGTCCATCCAACGGCCAGATAGGAACCGAGGTAGACCGCTATGAAAACGCAGAGGACCTTTGATATCATGGCACCCACAAATGAAATGTTTTCTAACCCGGCCACGCCGAGTGCAAGCCCATAGACGATTCCTGCCACGAGTCCCATGAAGAGCATGATCAGAAAGTAGAAGAACCCGTGGATACCCTTGCCTTTGCCAAGGCCCTTAAGGGTGATGATGCCCAGATAAAAGCCCGAGATCGTGTACATGATCGCCGCAAGAAAGGTGAAGTTGCACACAAACATGAAGGTCACTGCAAGATCAGCCACAACCGACTTAACCGGAAGAAGCCCTTGCAGTGCGGGGAATTCCCGGGAGAACTTCAGCATTTCATGGTGGAAACCCCTATTTCCCAGGGCACAGTTAATGATAAGCTGAAATATGAGGTTGGGAAGTATATACGTATTCCAGAAGTACTTCTTTTTGGATATAACCCCTGCATAGGCGCCCAGTCCTTTGGCTGCCAGGGAAACCAGGTCTCTCTCGATAAAACGGCTCGTGATGAGGTAGTGCGGTATGACATAGAGCAATGAAAGGACTATGGTGACGGCAGGGCTCGGCGTGCAGGATGTGCCGTAAATGACCCCCAGGACGAGCGCTGTAAAGATCAGAGCAATGGGGATCGATACTGGAAGTGTCATTTTCCAGGGACTCCCCACAGGTCCAACTGTCTCACCGGCGTCCCCCGCCGGGAGTTTTACCTTCCCCTCGATGAGCTCTTTGCGAGCGGCAAACAGGGTACCCGCCGGCTGAAATATGATGAAGGCCAGGTATACCGTCGCAATAAATCCCGCAACCGTGCACTGTGTGTATTCAACCCCCATGACGCGGAATACGAGTAATGCTCCCAAAAGAATCAGGATACCGATGACAATGAAACTGAGGACAACCTGGACAGCAAGGACTTGCTTGATACTGAGTTTCTTTCCCTTTGTTTCTTCCATGGAAACCTCCTTCAAGCTCCGTGGCCAACCACGAACGATTAACTTCCCCTTATCCGGCATCTATCCTGCAATTAAATCACAGCAACGACAAAGTCGCTCCTGCCAATCTTTGTATCACAGAAACCTGGTAAATACCGCTCGTAACTTTTCCAATTCTCCCCGTGCGGCCAGCTGGCAATTTTACAGATAGGGTCTGAGGTTTTTTTCCATTTCCTTATAATGAAACAATCGGTCGAAATCGATGAGCCCCGCCAATGCCCGTGAATGGACCCTGACATTGTTTTCCTCCAGGATCGCTACGGGATTGAGCCCGCCTATCACGATTGCCCCGACCAGCCCCTCACCGACTGGAATCTCCATGAGCGCCTGTCCCGGCCTGCCGATGCGCATAAACCCGCCCAGGCCGATTTTCTTCAACCGCTGTGCAAGATCTTCCACCATGGGGCGGCTTTCTGCAGGAAATTCTCTGAACCCTGCTCCGATCCTTCCATTGCCTGTTTTTACGGCTCCCACGTAATTCGTCATACCGCTTCGAATAAAAATCTCCAGCGGATCGAGGCTTGTTCCGCTATATGTGATGATCTCAACAAAACGGGTAGGTTTTTTGTCCTGAATTTCGAGAAGCCCTCCAAAACGCGAATTGGCAGGAATGCCGAATTTCAGTAGCACGCCGTTCAAAGTGATGGAACATACCGTGCCGATCCCGATCATACCTTCAGGCACACTTGTATGCCCTATTTTATCGCCCGGTGACAGGATGGTGATCATATCACCCATAGCGTATCCATATTCATAAACCTTACTGATTAGATTGAGGTTTTCTCTTATCTGCCGAGGATCAGCCACTGTAACATTAATCACCACAGTTCCCGAACACGAAGCCAGATCGAAATCCATCTGATAGGTCATGCGGTCTATTTTTGCAGACAGGAACCCAACCCTCTCAATAATCTGAGACGCATCAACTTCCTGAATGCCGGGTTCGGATATTCTATAGCGCCGTCTGCTTGACTGCAGGGTGAAGCCGTTCTTTTCCATGTCCTTCAAATATAGCCTGACGGTTCGTTCACTCAGGTCGTAGCCGCGGCCCGCCAGTTCCTCATTGATCTTCGCACTGCTCAGGGGTGCACCTGCCTCTTTGAGGACACTCAATATGGCAGAATGGATTTTTTTGCGTTTCTCCTGCATAAATTTCCGATTAAATCATAAGTTCGAGTATGTCAATTTTTCAATCAAGACCACATAATAGATACATTGGCAAAATTGCCATATTGATATTAAGACCGATACCGAAATCCTTTATATAAATCAATATATACTTGACTCATACTAAGCGATGCTATAGTAGCCATAATGTATATTGGTAATTGCTTGCCAATCAACTCTAAGAATGGGGGGGGGCATTTTATGATTCACTGGCCAAAATCAAATGATGTTTTAGGGACCGTCAACCGGGGCAATCCTGCAGAATCGGGTCTGTGTACGCTATGTCGGGCCGATTGTAAGGGAAAATGCGAAACATGGCTTTCCAGCCTCGTGGGCAGAAAACTCCTCTACCCGAGAGATTTTGGATCCATCACTGCGGGCAGCTCAAATACCTGCCATGTCGGCGTTTCCTATAATTCTCTGAGAATCCAGGGCTACAATTATGGCGCTTTCGGCTTGTCGCCGGGATTGTCCAACTCAGCGGATGACTGCATATTCCCCAACGTCAGTCTCGAGACGGCATTTGGAAATGAAGTCAAAACCAGGAGCCGCATTCCCATCATGACAGGCGCTCTCGGTTCGACGTTTGTAGCGGCAAAATATTGGGAATCCTTCGCTGCAGGCGCAGCACTGGTGGGTTTCCCCATCGTCGTCGGTGAAAATGTCGTAGGCATTGACCGCGAGGCTGTGATTAAAAATGGAAAGATTGACAAGGCCCCCGAACTGGATCGCCGGATCGACACATTCCTTCGTTACCATGATGGATATGGCGCCATCATTGTACAGATGAATGTGGAGGATACCAGGAACGGAGTGGCCGAATATGTCATCGGCAAGTATGGCGACAAGGTCATTATCGAACTTAAATGGGGCCAGGGAGCCAAGGATATCGGAGGCGAGATCCAGGTATCATCCCTCGATTATGCCATCTTCCTTAAAAAGAGAGGCTATATTGTGGATCCCGATCCGACGAAGCCTGAAGTCAAAGCGGCATTCGAGAACAGGGCTATCAGGTCATTTGCACGCCATAGCCGTCTTGGCTATACAAACTTGAATTCAGTCGGCGATGTGCAGAAGGACTTCATGAAGTCGGTGGATTATCTGCGTTCCCTTGGCTACAAGCGCATATCCCTGAAAACCGGCTCCTACGGAATGGAAGCGCTGGCAATGGCAATCAAGTTTGCTACGGATGCAAAGCTGGATCTTCTGACGGTCGATGGTTCAGGCGGCGGAACCGGCATGAGTCCATGGAATATGATGGAAACCTGGGGTGTACCGTCCATCTATCTCCATTCCAAGACGCATGAATACTGCTCCATCCTTGCAAAGAAAGGCGCCCGGGTGGTCGATATTGCCCTGGCCGGCGGATTGGCCCGAGAAGATCATATTTTCAAGGCCCTTGCTCTCGGTGCTCCATTTACAAAGCTGATCTGCATGGGAAGGGTGGCCATGATCCCCGGGTTCCTGGGCTCCAATATTGAAGGTGCTCTCCATCCGGAGCGCAAAGTCAAGGTAAACGGGCATTGGGATAGCCTGCCGAATACAGTCTCCGAAATCGCCATGACCGCAAGCGAGCTGTTCGCCGGCTACTATGACATCCAGAAGAAAATCGGCGCGGATGAGATGAAGAAAATCCCCTATGGGGCAATCGCCATGTGGACATTGAGCGACAAACTTGCAGCAGGTCTGCAGCAGCTTATGGCCGGCACCAGGAAATTCAACCTGAAGGAGATATCAAGGGAAGACATCTTCTCCGCCAACAAAGAGACGGTAGAAGTCACCGGTGTCCCGTTTATTACCGATGTTATGGATGACAGCGCACGGAAGATCCTCAGCTTATAATCCTTCAATGATACTTTGAAAAAAGCCGCCCTGTCTGCAGACGGGGCGGCTTTTTTTTGCTGTCCGTTTAAATGCATTTGATCAGCCGTGGATCATGAATCGCACGATTTCTCCTATCGCCAGGGAGCAGGTAAGACCGGGCGACTCGATACCGATAAGATTGATGAAGCCGGGAAATCCTGCGTCCCCTTCTTCCCGGATCACAAAATCCCTGGGAGGCTCACCAGGCCCCTGCAGTTTCGGGCGGATGCCGCTCATGTCCGGATGGAGCGACTCCAACGTTATACCCGGCAGGTATTTTCGAATTGCTTCAAAAAATGCATCTTTCCCATCTTCGTCAACAGAATAATCGAACTCCCGACATGGTATGCCATTTACCTCTGTCGGGCCGTCTTTGAGATATCGGATATCAGGACCAAATCGAACCCGCCCGCCCAAATCTAGTGTGGCATGAATTCCGAGGTATTCCTTATTCTTATGCGGAACAGGATACACAAGGTGTCTCAGTTTGGGACCAGGAGAGGGGGCAAAATAGTTTCCCTTGCATGGCTTCAGGCGGTAATCTCTCTGGTCGATTTTCATTCCACCGAGAGCGGCGATGCGGTCGGCATGAAGACCCGCACTATTTACAACGATCCTGGATCTGATGGAGTATTCACCGTTGTTGATATCCAGGCTATACGTCCGACCATCAAAATGAATTCCGGTAACCTCAATACGAAAGGCAAGGATGGCGCCATGCCCCTCTGCCGACTTGATCAGGCACTCCATGAAACGGTGGCTGTCAAGGATTCCTGTAGATGATGAAAAAAGGGCCGCTTCGGCGCGGACCTCCGGTTCCATCTCGTGAATCCTTTTTTTGCCGATGAGTCCGAGTCCTTCCACACCGTTGTATTCCCCTTGCCTCTTCAGTTCCTCGAGGGTTTCAACCTCCTGCTTATCGACAGCCACAATGATCTTCCCGATTCTTTTATGATGAACTTTGTTTTTCAAACAAAACTCGTAAAGGAGCCGGTTGCCAAGCACGCAGAGGGTCGTTTTTTGAAGATCGGATGGATGATAAATACCGGCATGGATGACCTCGCTGTTGCGTGAGCTTGTCTCCTGCCCGAATGTACGATGCTTCTCAACGA